>JALWYR010000147.1 GCA_027003085.1 Flavobacteriales bacterium | reverse complement strand
TACCTTGTTTTTTGAGGTTGGTTTCGTGGATGCGCGCAAAGGATTTGACAATCACGGCAATCACGCCCAGGTGTCGCGGTTCCATGGCCGCATGTTCGCGCGACGAACCTTCGCCGTAGTTGTGGTCACCCACAATAACGCTTTGTAGTTTGGCCTCTTTGAGGTCGCGGGCCACTTTGGAAACTTTTTCATACTTGCCCGTTAGCGGATTTTTGGTTTCGCCGGCTTTGCCCGTAAAGGCGTTCACCCCGCCCGAAAGCAGGTTGTTGGAAATATTGTCCAAATGGCCGCGGTATTTGAGCCAGGGTCCGGCCGGTGAAATATGGTCGGTGGTGCACTTGCCTTTGACTTTGATGAGCAAGGGTGCGTTGTAGATATTGTCGCCGTTCCAGGCGGGAAAAGGCGTAAGCAATTGCAGGCGTTCGCTGTCGGGTTTAACGATGATTTCCACATCGGAGCCATCTTCCGAAGGCGGAATAAATCCCGGATCGTCGGTTTCGAATCCGCGGGGCGGAAATTCCATGCCTGTGGGTTCGTCCAAGCGGACGGTTTCTCCTTTGTCGTTGGTCAGGGTGTCGGTGCGCGGGTCGAAATCCAAACGGCCGGAGATGGCCAAGGCCATCACCATTTCGGGCGAAGCCACAAAGGCATGGGTGTTGGGGTTGCCGTCGTTTCGTTTTACGAAGTTACGGTTGAACGAATGCACAATGGTGTTGCGGTGTTGGTCGGCCACATCATCACGGCGCCATTGTCCGATACAAGGGCCGCAGGCATTGGTAAAGATGGTGGCACCCAATTTTTCGAACACTTCCAGGATGCCGTCGCGTTCGGCCGTGTAGCGCACTTGTTCGGAGCCGGGGTTGATACCCAATTTGGCTTTGAGTTTCAAGCCTTTGTCCAAAGCTTGCTTGGCCACCGATGCGGCCCGGGAAAGGTCTTCGTAGGAGGAGTTGGTGCAAGAACCTATAAGCCCCCATTCCACCTCCAAGGGCCAATCGTTGGCCGGTGCTTCTTGTTTCATGCGGCTAACGGGCGTTTCCCGGTCGGGTGTGAAGGGGCCGTTGAGCCGCGGTTCCAGTTCGTCTAGATTGATTTCGATAACTTGGTCGTAGTATTTTTCGGGATTTTCATACACTTCGGGGTCGGCTTGAAGGTAGGGTTTGATGGCATTGGCCATATCGGCCACTTCGTCGCGGCCGGTTGCACGCAGATAGCGTTCCATGGCTTCGTCGTAGGCGAAGTTGGAAGTGGTGGCACCCACTTCGGCACCCATATTACAAATGGTGCCTTTGCCGGTGGCCGAAATGCTGTGGGCTCCCGGGCCGAAATATTCGATGATGGCGCCGGTTCCACCCTTAACGGTCAAAATGCCGGCCACGCGGAGGATGACATCTTTGGGCGCAGCCCAACCGCTGAGTTTTCCGGTAAGCTTAACGCCGATGAGTTTGGGCCATTTGAGTTCCCACGGCATTCCGGCCATGGCATCCACAGCGTCGGCGCCGCCTACACCGATGGCCACCATGCCCAGACCGCCGGCATTGGGCGTATGCGAATCGGTTCCGATCATCATGCCGCCGGGGAAGGCGTAATTTTCCAATACCACCTGGTGAATAATTCCCGCTCCGGGTTTCCAAAAACCGATGCCGTATTTGCGCGAAGCGCTTTCCAGGAAGTTATAGACTTCGTTGTTGCGGTTGATGGCTTCTTGGAGGTCTTTGTCGGCACCCATATAGGCCTGAATCAGGTGGTCGAGGTGGACGGTGGAAGGCACGGCTACCTTGTCGCGTCCGGCCATCATAAATTGAAGCAGGGCCATTTGGGCCGTGGCATCTTGCATGGCCACGCGGTCCACTTTGAATTTTACGTAATCTTTGGCACGCGCATAGGCCCGGTCGGGCATGCCTTGCCAAAGGTGGCTATACAATATTTTTTCGGAAAGCGTCAACGGACGTCCTACAATTTGGCGTGCACGCTCCACCCGCTCGGGGATGTTGGCATACACCCGTTTGATCATATCAAGGTCTTTTACCATGGTTTCGATTTTGTTGGGTTTGCACACAAATTTAAGCATTTTCCACCGGACAGGCTCATTTATTTGTCTGTTTTCGATAGATTAAAATAATGGAGCATCGAATTTGTATACTTATCAAAAACCCATTGAAAAAATTGCAATTCTTTGATTTAATAAAAATCCCCGGCCGTCCACAATCCGAAAAAATTTTTTTTACCTCTTGCGTAAAAAAGAAAATGATTATATATTTGCACACGCAAAGCAACACTCCCCCATAGCTCAGTTGGTTAGAGCAGTGGACTGTTAATCCATGTGTCGCTGGTTCAAGTCCAGCTGGGGGAGCAAGGAGGGAGGACGGAAGCGTCCTCCTTTTTTTATAATGCTTATGATACAGCTGGGACGCACACTGATATCCGCCGATCTTTTCGAGCGGCGTTTTGTTTGCGATTTGCAGGCTTGCAAGGGTGAATGTTGTGTGCAAGGCGATTCCGGAGCGCCTTTGGAGGAGGACGAACTGGCCGTTTTGGAGCAAATCTACCCGCAGGTGCGCCCCTTTATGCGTCCCGAAGGCATCCGGGCAGTGGAGCGGCAAGGCCTTTATATGAAGGATGCCGACGGCGATTGGACCACCACGCTTGTCGATGGAGCCGAGTGCGCTTTTGTGGTTTTCGACGAAAACCGTGTTGCACTATGCGCAATTGAAATGGCCTGGCGTGCCGGCCGGATTGATTTTCCCAAGCCTATTTCCTGCCATCTTTATCCGGTGCGGCTGACCGAATACACCGATTTTACGGCGGTCAATGTGGAGCATTGGGACGTATGTTCGCCGGCCTGTGCTTTGGGCGAAAAGTTGAACGTGCCGCTATACCGTTTTTTGAAGGAACCCCTAACGCGAAAGTTCGGACCCGAATGGTATACCGAGTTGGAAGCCGTGGCCCGGGCGTGTGAGCAGAACAAAAAACGATAGTTTATTGGCGCTTCAAAGCCCTTCGGGCTTTTTCGCGGCTTCGCAAGCCGTTGGAGCGCCGGCGGCGGAATTTTCATTCCGCTGCCGGCGGCGCAAAAGTTAGATGACCGATGCTTCGATGCGGGGTTTGGCTATTGTTTTACGCCACGAACGCAAAAAATCCTTCTGTTTTTTTTGCGCCGCCGGCCCCGCGCTTATGCGCGGCGCCGGCGCCCTTCGTCTTGCTTCGCGGCTTCGCAAGCCGGCAGGCCTTCGCTACGCTCCGGCCTTGGTCTTGCTCCGCAGCTCCGGGAGCCACCTTCGGCGTCTCCCTTCGCTCGCCGGAGAGCCCGGCCTTTATCGCTCTCAATCCACTTAACTAACTGAATCAATTCATAATTCAAAATTCATCAGGCCGGTCTCTCCGGACGTTGCTCGGCAGCCCTGCGGTCTGCCTGCGCAGGCGGCGGAGCCCCTTCGGGTCTCCTTGCCGGCTCGGGAAACCGGCGCTTCCGGTTGCCAATGTCCGGGCCGCGCTTGTTTTCCCTCGCGGCTCCACAAGCCTTCGGCTTCCGCTGACCCTGACGAAGGCCGCACCTTGTCTTGTTTCGCGGCTTCGCGAGCCCTGGCAGACTCGCTATACAGCACCGGGAACTTATGACTTGCCAGGATAAATGTAACAGGATGCGTCTTGTTTTACTACGCGTTTCCGCAAGCTCCTCCGGTCTTCGGAATGCAAAAAAAACGGGCACTTACACTAAGGTAGGTGCCCGTTTCGGAAATTATTGTCAAGTCAATTCGGCTTCGTTTCCGTCTTTGTCCAGGAATTTATACTCCAAATAGCGCATGCCGTGGCGTGGCTGAATTGAAATACGTCGTCGGAGTTTGAAGCGTTGACGCCAAATCCAGGACGGAAAACCTTTTTGCAAATAGGCAGCCACAAAAGGATGCACGGCAATGATGATTCTGCCTTTCAACAGGCCGGCTATTTTGGGTAATTCGGTTTCCAAACGGTGAATAATATTGACGGGCGCTTCGGTTTTACCGGGGCAATCGGGGTTAGGTTCGGAGGTTTCGATATGACGTTCGGGTCTCACCCGTTGACGTGTTATTTGTATGAGGCCGAACTTGGTCGGAGGAAGGATTTTGTGCTTGGCACGGTCGTCCTTCATGGCTTCTTTGAGCGCTTCGTAAAGTTTTTGGCGGTGTTCGTTTTTCTTTAAATCGATAAAATCCACCACAATGATGCCACCCATATCGCGCAACCGGAGCTGACGGGCAATTTCGCGCGCAGCTTCCATGTTCACCTTCAAAGCATTTTCTTCCTGGCTGCCCGATTTTACGTTAGCCGTTCCGCTGTTTACATCGATCACATGCATGGCTTCGGTGTGTTCGATAATCAGGTAAGCGCCGCTATTGCCCACGGCCACATGTCGCCCGAAAGAGGTTTTGATTTGTTTTTCGATACCGTATTTTTCGAAAATCGGAACCGGAGCGTTGTAATACTTGACCAGTTGTTCTTTTCCGGGAGCCATACTGCCCACCATTTCTTTGAAGTGGTGGTAGAGGTTATTGTCGTCCACCACAATGGATTGGAACTGCTCATTGAGCAGGTCGCGCAGCAGTAGTCCCGCTTTACCGACCTCGCGAAAGACCTTTTGGGGAGGCTTGGCGCCTTTGATTTTTTGGGTCATTTCCACCCATTTGTCCATAAGGGCTTGGAGGTCTTTGTCCAATTCCGCTACTTTTTTACCTTCGGCAACCGTGCGAACTATGAGTCCGAAATGTTTGGGCCGGATACTTTCGGTAAGCCGTTTCAGTCGGCTTCGTTCCTTGGCATCTTCGATTTTGCTCGAAACAAAAACTTTTTCGTTGAAGGGCACCAAAACCAGATAGCGTCCTGCCAATGAAATTTCGGACGTAAGCCGGGGGCCTTTGGTGGAAATGGGTTCTTTGACCACTTGGACCAAAATTTGTTGGCCGGCTTGAAGAACTTGTTGAATGGTGCCGTCTTTGGTGATGGGCTGTTCAAATTTAAAATCTTTCAATTTGGGGTGAACTTTTTTGCCCGATCGAATTTGTTTGACAAATTTGAGCAAACTGCGCACATTGGGTCCCAGGTCGTGATAGTGCAAAAAACCGTCTTTTTTGGCTTTCAGGTCAACAAAAGCGGCATTAAGCCCGGGCATTATACGCGAAACTTTGGCCAAGAAAATATCGCCTACTTGAAATTTATTGCGAACTTCTTCGCGATGCAATTCAACGAGTTTGCCGTCGTAGAGTAAAGCAAAATCAATAGCGGATGGACTTGATCTAACAATTAAATCAATTCCCATCGTTCTATGGTTTTTAAGAGGTTATTCGGAATGTCAAAGAGCGTCTTCGGATAAAAGAAAAAAGGAAGTAGCCGGAGCTACAACCTTTTATTTCTTTTTCTTATGACGGTTCAAACGGCTACGTTTTTTACGTTTGTGCGTCGCAATTTTTTTTCTTTTTCGTTTTTTTCCGCTGGGCATAATATCAGGGTTTTACGTTGTTTTTAACCGATTCGACAAAACTTTTGGAAGGTTTAAATGCAGGCACGAAACGTTCGGGCACGATAACGGTTTCGTTTTTGGAAATGTTACGTGCTTTTTTCCGGGCGCGTTTTTTGACGGCAAAGGTTCCGAAACCGCGTAAGTAAACATTTTCTCCGTGATTCAAAGAATCTTTGACTTCGTTCATAAAAAGTTCCACTACTTTTTGGACGTCACGTTTGTCCAAACCGGTTTGGTTGGCAATGTTTTGAACAATATCAGCTTTTGTCATAACCGTAATTTTTTGAGCATACAATATTACGATAATTTTTTTAAACCCAAAAATACCGATGTTAACCCCAAAATCGCAACTAAAACCCATTAAATCAACTGTGATTTTTTGCTAAAAAATACCGGCATTTACAGGTCTCAAAAATTTTCACCTGTTCAAGTGAATAATTACACCAATTTTCAGAAGTCAAACGGTGTATTTGATACTGACGGCCTTTGTTCACGTGGTTTAAAAAACCTGTTAGAAATTTTTCCGGCCTTATAGAAGGATTAACCTGAACCTCCCGTCTAAATAGTTTCCGGCGGTTTTGTAATCCGTATCCGTTTTTTTCGTATATTCGTGCAATTTTTATCCGAAAACCCGTGTTTTACGTCCCGGATACATACCATATTTATTCAATCATAAATGCCCTTTGCAATGAATGAACTTGCCCGATTTGTCAGCTCACTTCCCAAAGCCGAATTGCATTTACATATCGAAGGCACCTTTGAGCCCGAACTGATGTTTGAAATTGCTCGCCGAAACAACATCAAAATTCCTTACGATTCTGTTGAGCAAGTGCGTGACGCCTACCGGTTCGGCAATTTGCAGGATTTTTTGGACATTTACTACGCCGGTGCCAACGTACTGCAAACCGAACGCGATTTTTACGACCTCACGCGAGCTTATTTGGACAAAGCGCATGAACAAAATGTGGTGCATACCGAAATTTTCTTCGACCCGCAAACACACACCCACCGCGGCATTCCTTTCGATACGGTTATTCGCGGTATACGTGCCGCATTGGACGATGCACACAATGAATATGGCATGACATCGCATTTGATTATGAGTTTTTTGCGGCATTTGCCCGAAGAAGACGCTTTCAAAACCCTGGAACAAGGCCTGCGCTACCGCGATTGGATAACGGCCGTGGGCTTGGATTCTTCGGAATTGGGTAACCCTCCCTCCAAATTCCGGCGTGTGTTTGAACGTGCCCGTGCCGAAGGCTTCCTCACGGTGGCCCATGCAGGCGAAGAAGGCCCCGCCCAATACGTACGTCAGGCATTGGATTTGCTCCGAGTTTCGCGGATCGATCACGGAAATCGCTCCCTGGATGACGAAGTACTTACCCGGGAACTTGTCCGGCGTCAAATCCCTTTGACAGTTTGCCCGCTTTCGAACCTTAAATTGCAAGTATGCCGCGATTTAAGTAAGCATCCCGTTCGCCGTATGCTTGATATGGGCCTTTTGGTTACCGTCAATTCCGATGACCCGGCCTATTTCGGCGGCTATGTAAATGAAAACTACATCGCCCTCATCGAACCCTTGCAAATGAGCCGTAACGAATTGTTGCGCTTGGTCGAAAATTCGTTCCGTGCCGCCTTTTTGGATGATAACCAACGTCAAACTTACTTGGGAAATCTGCATCAAGCGGCTGAACACTTTAATTGAACATTTCGTCCAACAGGTTAAGTTTAGTTTTAATATACCAGATGAAATAGGTTTTGATACGAAACCGAGGGCATAAATCCGTCTTGGATGCATGCAATCACCTTTACTTTTGATGACCCCGGACAATGCCCGGGATTGTTTGTCTTAATCAAGAGGGTGCGGATAACTTCACTGATACCTTTCCGGTGATCATATTCAAGATGTTCAAAAATGTATTTGGGCATCAACAATTACTGGTGGCTTTTCCATTTTCTTTTTTTGGTGCAAATGATCCCGGTGCGTCAAAATGGGAATTAGTCTTTTTCAAAACAAAAGGGACAACAAAATCCGTTAATTAAATTCAAATTCAAGGTTTTTTCTTCAAAACCTTTTTGAGTACCATTTGAGTACGTTTTGATTACTGTTTGTTAACAAACCTTTTGGGGCAAGTTTTCATCCAATGGGTGAACTTTATCCCAAAAATTTATTGCTATGAAAAAATTACTGCTTTTAGTTTTGGCTACGGCTATATTTATGCCCGCCAATGCCCAACTGGGCAATTTGAAAAACCGGCTGAAACAACGGGCCTCCACCGTTACTTCACGAAGTTCAAATGCCGGAACATCCCGTTCTTCGGATGCAACCGCATCGCAAGCCGCCAAGACCGGAACACAACCGGCCACCCACAATGCTACGACCGCCCGAGGCCGTGATTACTACATTGCGCCCAACGGCAGCGGACGGGAGGCCACCCGCGAACATCCGGCCAGGGATTTGGCCGTGATTTTGCGTAACCTTAAAGACGGCGATGTGGTGCATATTGCCGCCGGAACCTATGTGAGCAAAATGGGGCGAGGTTCGGACATAATCAACCATTCGGTTTCGATTATCGGCGGTTACAGTCCCGATTTTTCGACCCGCGACCCGTGGGGGAAATACAAAACCATCCTTACCGGCACCAATGATTATGAACGAGGTCAAACCACGCCACGCTTGGAAATACACGGCAACCCTAATGCGCCCGTTGTCATCGACGGGCTTATCATCGACAACGGACCGCGCAACCGCTACAAAACCGAAAAACACCAATTGATTTTGCGCAAAGCCAACCCCGCCAAGGGCGAAAATCCCACACCCGAATCTCCGGGAATCAAGGTGGTGATGACCGGCGAAGGCAATTCGCTAACCATACGGAACTGTGTGGTGATGAACACCGCGCCCACCCAAGGCGCCATCGATGTACAAATCGGCAAGGACAGCAAGGCCATGATTCGCAACAACCTGATTGTGAACAACACCGGCGAGGGTATCATGGCCAAAACCAACTGGCACGGAAACACGCCCGAACATTTTGCCACTTATGTTATTGAAAATAACACCATCTTGTTCAGTTGGAAACACGACGCCATTGCGTCCTATGGCGGCAATTCGTTGAAAATGGACACCCGCCTTCGTCTTACTGCCAAAAACAACATATTCGGATTTGGCGATTTCGGTGGGGTAAACAACATCAAATTGTGTGAAAACCTGGAATTGATCAACAACAACTTTTTCGGCCACCGGAAATATGATTTCTACGATACCGCGCCCATGTCGGTAGCCGATATGGCCGATTATGCCGAATATGTCAAACGGGCCGAAGGCAACGTAAGCGAACCGGTCAAATTGCCGCTGAATCCCGACTGGGCGGCCTTGTATGCTTCGCGTAAAGAAATTTCCAGGGCCCAAGTGGATGCCAAAGCCACAGTTTCGAACTCCGCCGAAAACCAAGTGCGTAGCATTCTGGGACTCAACCTCAAAGGAAGCAGTGTGAGTTTGGACGCCGAAATCTGGCTGCCGCAAATGCAGGTGGACGACGCCATCCGGCTGGGATTGCATGCCTACAACGGCCGCGGTTGTTCCAAACCTTGATATCCGGACAGGATTTCCGGACGGGAGTTTCCGAATACTTGATGCTTTTTGAACAATGCCGGCCCGGTGGGGCCGGTGTTGTTGTTTGGGTTGAAAATATTTACGGATGCAACAAAGATTTTTATAATTTTACCACATGAGAATTTTTTTCGCCGGTTTTGCTTTTGTTTTTCTTGTTGCGGCTTGTCAAAATCCGCAGGAAAATAAAACGGCTATACCGGAAATGAATATCCGGTCGAGCAAAACACTTGTTGATACCTTGTTTGTCAAAACCATAAATACTTTCCTCTCTGACTTCAAAATATATTACTTCGGGACACCCTATGACCGGTTTTTGAAAATATCACATGGCCGGCAAGGGATTGCGCAATTACAGATGCCTTCGGCTAACTCCGGTGCTCGTTATTATGTGCCAAATTTTACCATCGATTCATTGGTGAATACCGAATATGGTTTTAAACTTTGTATTAGTTTTGGCCGTCAATGTTGCCCGTATTACGACACCTATTTTTTTCGACATCATCCGAAGGATAATATGTTTTATTTGGAGGGATTTTATCTTAATCATCAAGATTTTGAAAAGGACAAATGTGCCGAAAAATTCTTCTTTTTGAACGACCCAATACCCATCAGGAAGGTGGATTTTTTGGATTTATTCGGACTCCGCACATCGTCAAAAGATACATTACATGTTTTTTCAAAATTTTATCCATTAAAAAAATCCACATCCGAATCACGAGGAAAATTGATTGACAAACGGGTCTTACAAAGCGAAAAAATTATTGATCGGGTCCATATACCCACCTGTGGGTCGGATTTTTATGCTGCATATACTATGGGTTCTAAGGATAAAAGTTTATTAATCTATCGTAATAAATCTCCCATCGCCAGTATTCCATTGCCTTCAATGGATATTTATAATGATAATTATGTAAAAAATTTTGATATAGATTATATTGTTCCCACACGATACGGCTTTAAAGTCAAGGTATCTTATGGTGGAGGTTGTTGTATTTATTCCGACACTTATTTTTTTAAACATGATATTGCCGAAGATTATTTTTATTTACAAGGATTTTTCCTGACCGTATGGTTTGCCTATGAATGTAAAGCCGCTCAAAAGTTTTTGGTTTTGAAAAATCCTATTCCCATCCAAAAGGTAAATATTTTACGGTATTTCGAACTTTCCGACACGTCCAAAGACACCTTACATGATTTTGAGAATTATTTTTCGATTGAATGTCAATAACTTGAATAAATAGTGAGAAATGAAATTTCTGATTTTTCTTTGCCTTTGGATATGAGAAAACAATATTGAGTATATGCTATGATATTTAATGGATTAACGGAAATGAAAATTTTTGAATTTGACTAAATTTGTTCATGAGAAACTGAATTTTTTGTATTTTCCTGGCAATAACAAACAAAAAATGCTGCTCAAAATTTTAAATATTGCTTTCAAACAAAATGAATTGATAGGAATAAGAACCTATGATATGGAATACGATGAGGCTATTATTGGATATGTTTTACAAATATCGGATGAATTTTTTTCTATCAGGGAACTTAATGAAAATATTATATGGACGGGTAAGCGGATTATTTATTTTGATGAAGTAATGGAAGTTTTTTTCAAAGATATTTATCAGGAAGGTCTTAAAATCCTTTTGGATAAAATGGATACTATCAAAACCGATTTGCAAATAAGCGTAAAAGCCCGTGGCAAGCGCTTATCGACCCATCTTAATCAATTATTGAATAAAAATGAAATAACCACGTTCTATTTCATAGACGAACATTATACAACAGGTATATTAGAAAAAATGGATGATGATTATTTATACATTAGAAACATCGGTTCAGGGGGTAATGAAGATGGTTGGTCTTGTTGCCGAATAAAAGATTTAACCGGATTCAGGCATAATGGTGTTGAGGAACAAAGGATAAAGATTTTATACGATTTTTATAAAAATCAAAACATAAGATAGTTTTAAGGAGATTAATTCCTTATGAAGTATTTTTCTTTTTTCCTTATGAAGTATTTTTCTTTTTTATCTCTCAAAGCTCTGGTAATTTCCCTGCCTTCGTATTACCTTTGAAAAAAGTCCCGGAATAATGTCCACTCACGAAAAACTACGACCCCACCTGCTCCGGCTCAAACGGGCCCTTAAAGGCGAATTGCGCTTGGATAAACTAAGCCGCCATATCTACGCCACCGATGCTTCGGTCTATCGCATTATGCCCTTGGCGGTGGTGTATCCCAAAGACGAGGACGACCTGAAACAAATCATCGAATTTGCCCACCGGCACAAGGTTCCGCTTATTCCGCGCACTGCCGGCACATCGCTGGGTGGCCAAGTGGTGGGCAACGGAATGGTTGTGGACGTTTCGCGCCACATGACGCGGATTCTCCACATCAACCCCGAGCGGCGCATCGCCCGGGTCCAGCCGGGCGTTATCCGCGACGACCTGAACCGCGCGTTGGAACCCTACGGGTTGTGGTTCAGCCCCAATACTTCTACGGCCAACCGCTGCATGATAGGCGGGATGACGGGAAACAATTCCGCCGGTTCCACATCCATACGCTACGGCGTTACTCGCGACAAGGTTTTGCGCATCAAGGGCTTTTTCTCCGACGCTTCGTTTGCCGAGTTCGGCCCCCTGGACAAAGACGGCTTCAATGCCAAATTGCAAAGCGACAACCCCCGCGAACGGGCCGTTTACCGTTTTGTGCGTGATACTTTTTCGCAACCCGCCGTGCAGGAAGAAATCCGCCGGCATATGCCCAAACCCACCATCCACCGGCGCAATACGGGCTATGCCCTGGAAACGCTTGTCAACAACCGGATTTTTTCATCCAAGCACGATGCCGAATTTAATTTATCCAAAATATTGGCCGGCTCCGAAGGCACGCTGTTTTTTTGGACCGAAATCGAAATAAGTTTGGACCCTTTACCGCCGCCCCGCCGCTTGATGGTGGCCGCCCATTTCGGCGATGTCATCGAAAGCATGCGCGCCGTGGCACCCGCAATGGAATGGGAACTTTACCAATGCGAGTTGATGGATAAAACCATCCTGGACTGCACCAAGGACAGCCCCACATATAGCCGTTATCGCGACTTCCTTCAAGGCGACCCCGCGGCCATCTTGATGTTGGAAATCAGGGGCCGCGATCCCCGTGAAATGGAACGTCGGGCCGACGCCCTCATTGCCCGTTTGCAAGCATTGGGTTTGGGTTACGCCTTTCCCAAACTTTGGGACGACGATGCCGCCAAGGTCGAAGAATTGCGCAAGGCCGGATTGGGTCTGTTGGGCAACCTCCCGGGCGACGACAAGGCCGTGCCCGGCACCGAAGACACCGCCGTGGACATCCGCGACTTGCCCGCCTACATTGCCGATTTTACGCGCATCATGGAAGCCAAGGGCAAAAAGCCCGTCTATTTTGCCCATGCCGGTGCGGGAGAAATTCATTTGCGGCCTATTCTTAACCTCAAAAAATCATCCGACGTAAAACTGTTCCGTGAACTGGTGAGCGAAGTGGCCGATTTGGTGCACCGTTACAACGGCTCGCTCAGCGGTGAACATGGCGACGGCATCATCCGCTCCGAATTTATCCCCCGCGTGGTGGGCGAAAAGAATTATGCCTTGATGCGTGAGTTGAAATCGGTTTTCGACCCCGACAACCTGTTCAGTCCGGGTAAAATCGTCGATCCGCTGCCCATGGATCAAAACTTGCGCTATGTGCCCGACCGCAAAGAGCCCGAAATTCCCACCTTGCTGAGTTTTGTTCGCGAAGGCGGTATCCTGCGTGCGGCCGAAAAATGTAACGGTTCGGGCGACTGCCGCAAACCGCCCGAGGCCGGCGGCACCATGTGCCCCAGCTACCGGGCCACGCGCGACGAAAAATATACCACCCGCGCCCGGGCCAATGCCCTGCGCGAATTCCTGACCCAACATTACGTCAAGCAAAACGGCGGCAATCCTTTCGACTACGAAGAACTCTACGAAACCCTGAGCTTGTGCCTCAGTTGCAAGGCCTGTAAGTCCGAATGCCCGTCCACGGTGGACATGGCCATGCTCAAAGCCGAATTTCTTTACCAATGGCAGGAGGCCAACGGCTATTCTTTGCGCAACCGCTTTTTTGCCTATGCCGGAAAAATCAACCGCATCTTTTCCGCAGTGCCTTGGCTTTACAATGCCGGCACGGCCATGTTTGGTGGACTTATTAAACGGGCTTTGGGCATTGCGAATCAACGTAAATTGCCGCGGCTAAGTTCCATTTCGCTTCGCCGGTGGTGGGAACAAAACGCCCGTCAAGTCGGAACCGGCGAAAACACCAAAGGTGCCGTTTACCTCTTTGCCGACGAGTTTATCGACACCATGGACAGTCCCACGGGCCAAGCGGTGGTCAAAGTGCTCAACCGGCTGGGCTACCAGGTGATGCTCGTCCCTCATGCCGAAAGCGGGCGGGCCTACATTTCCAAGGGATTGCTCGGGCAAGCCAAGCAATTGGCCCGTAAAAACGTGGAGCTTTTCCACGATTTGGTCAGCGACGAAACGCCGCTTGTGGGCATCGAACCTTCGGCCGTGCTCACTTTGCGCGATGAATATTTGCGCTTGGCCGACGACGATTGGAAACCGGCCGCCGAAAAATTGGCCCGCCACACCTTGCTTTTCGAGGAATTTCTCTACAACGAATGGCAGGCCGGACGTATTGGCCCCGGGGATTTCAACGACAAGCAAAAACACATCGCGCTGCATGTTCATTGCCACCACAAGGCCTTGGGCGACGAACGCAAGGCGCAGGCGATTTTATCGCTTCCGCCCGGCTACACGGTGGAATTGTTGGAAAGCGGTTGCTGCGGCATGGCCGGCAGTTTCGGTTACGAAAAAGAGCATTACGACCTGAGCCGCAAAATCGGCGAATTACAGCTTTTCCCGGCCTTGCGCCGGCTGGACGAAGGCACGGCCATTGCGGCCAACGGCATCAGTTGCCGCCACCAAATCGACGATGTGTTGCACCGCCACAGCGAGCATCCGGCGGTATTGTTGGCCGAGGCCTTGGATTGAGAAAAGGATTTTGATGTTTTTCAGGGCGCCCGGGCGCTGGTGTTCGGGGCGCCGCCGGCGGGCGGAGCCCGCAGCGGCTTGCCGGAGGCAATCCGCCGGCGCCTTCGGCGCCGCGGCGGCGCCACGGGTTCCGCTTCGGGACGGCGGAGCGCCCTCGCGGAAACCCGTTTCCTCACGGCGTTGCAGCAAGTGTAAAATGTCGGAAAAGTTGCAGTTATTTTTTGTCGAGAACAAAGCCGGCAATCCGAAGGCATAGCCGTAGCTATGGCAAGGATTGTCAATGCCGTTATCGGCAAAAAGAACAAAACTTGGTGTGATTTTTTATGCTTGCTGCAACGCCCAAGCGCCCGCCGCTTGCTCCGCTCAAACGGGCCGGCCGCCCGCACCGGCATTTCGATGCCGCGGTGCGTGGGCCTTCCGCTGTCGGCCTCCACCCGCTGGAAATGCTCGGGCGCGCAGCCGGCCCGTAACCGCTGCGCCCGCTGGCGCAGATAAGGCCGGCGAAGCCGGCCTTCAATATTTGCAGTAGGAGAACGCAAATCGGAAATCTTCAATCGATTGTTCGGTGTTCGGTATTCAAGCGCGATTTATCGCGCGCCATAAAGCGCCAGGGATGGGAGCGGTTATGCGGCGAAGGGGCGAAAGTGTTTTTTGCGCCGGCGCCGGGGGCTCCCGGAGGAAGAGACCACAGCGCCGGCCATGCAAAAACCGACGCACCCGAGCCGCATTTGAGCGGACAGCCCGACGGCGGTGCGTGAGTGGTGGCCGGTGCACAAGCATCCCGCCGCTTGATGCAGCGGCCACTGCGGCGTAGCCGCCACGAACGCAGGCGCCGGGGCGCCCAAAAACAAAAAACAAAACCATAACCGTGTGCGCAAAAATCTGTAACTTTGGAAAAAGCGCGCGTTATGAAAAAATTCCTTATCAAATTCCTGCTTTTCCTGATTGTGGTCGCGGCGGGACTCTACGCCTTTAACTACTACGTGCCGTATAGCGAAGGTTACCGCGCCGGACGCCTGATCAAACTCAGCCACAAAGGCATCCTGTTCAAAACCTGGGAAGGAGAGCTGAGTTTGGGTATCGGACACGACCAGCGGTGGGCCTTTTCGGTGCAACCGAGCGATAAGCATGTGCGAGAGCAACTCCTTGATTTACAGGGTAAAGATATTAAAATCGAATACATCGAACGCTTTTGGAAAGTGCCTTGGATGGGCGACACCAAGTATTTTGTGAAGGAAGTGGAAGCACAAGACGAAGCGGAGGAATAAGACAAACCAACATGCCTTTTTACGGAATTTTTTGTAAATTGATTGCAGCAACCAAGCCATCAGAGTCATGAAGAATAAAGCCAAACATAAGCCGGCCGACCGCATCCAGGATTTGCAATTTTTCGGCGAATTCGGCGGGGTGAACCCTTCGATTTCCGATTCGGCCACCTACACCTTCCTGAGCGCCAAAACCATGCTGGATACCTTTCAGGGTGAGGCGGACGGATGCTACCTGTATTCGCGGCATTCGAGCCCTTCGACGCGCTACCTGTCCGAGGCCTTGGCAGCCATGGAAAACACCGAATCGGCCCTGGTAACCGCATCGGGGATGGGCGCCATTACGTCGGTGTTGATGCACCTTTTGCGCGCAGGCGACCATGTGGTGAGCTCGCGCACCGTGTATGGCGGGACCTATGCCTTTCTGAAAAACTTTTTACCCAAATACGGTATCCGTGTCAGCTTTGTGGACATTACCGACACCGCCAAGGTGGAAGCTGCCATCGAGCCCGGAACCAAGTTGATCTATACCGAAACGCTGAGCAATCCGCTGCTGGAAGTGGCCGACATTCCGGCCCTTTCGGCCATTGCCCGCCGGCACGGCATTCCGCTGGTGGTGGACAACACTTTTACGCCGCTCATTTTTTCACCGGCCGAGCTGGGTGCCGACATTGTGATTCACAGCTTGACCAAGTTTATCAACGGTATGAACGACATGGTGGGCGGTTGCGTGTGTGGCCGTTCGGACTTTATCGAAGACTTGCGCAACGTAAACGACGGAGCGGCCATGCTGTTGGGTCCGGTGATGGACAGTTTACGAGCGGCCGAAGTGCTGAAAAACATGCACACTTTGCCCGTGCGAATGGTCAAACACAGTCAAAATGCCCTGGCCCTGGCCCGTGCCTTGGACAAAGCGGGGCTGCGGGTCAAATATCCGGGCTTGCCGTCGCATCCGCAGCATGAACTGTTTAAGCATATGATGAATCCGGAATTCGGTTTCGGCGGTATGATCACCCTGGATTTGGAAACCGCCGGACGTGCGGCGGAGTTTATGGAACGCATGCAGGATGCCAACGTGGGCTACCTGGCCGTGAGCTTGGGCTTTTACAAAACGCTGTTTAATGCGCCGGGCAAGGGCACATCGAGCGAAGTGCCGCCCGAAGAGCAAAAAGCCATGGGACTTTCCGAAGGTTTGGTGCGCTTTTCCATGGGCTTGGACTTTGACATCGACCGCACCACGCGCAAAATCCTGAACGTGTTGCAAAGTATGCAACAGGCCGACGGCGTGCGTTAAACCAGCCCTGACCGCCCGTGGAAACCGATGCCCGTATTGTTTACTACCTGCAAATGCATCGCATTACGGCCCTGGACGGGTTTTTGCAGGGGCTTACGGCAGGCGTGAGCGTGCTTACGGCGCTGATTTTGCTATGGCTGGCCTATGCGGTTTGGCGGCAAAGGCGACGTCCGCCGCGTGATTTTTGGTTGCTTGGCTTGTCCTTACTCTTTACCGCCGCCTTGGTTCATCTGCTCAAATGGTGGGTGGCACGTCCGCGACCTTTTGCGGAGTGGGCCGAAATTGATCAATTGACCCTGGGCGGGCAGGGTTCGTTTCCTTCGGGGCATACGGCGGAGGTGTTTACGCTGCTGTTTGCCCTGTGGCCGCTGACGCGTTCGCCGTTTTTACGCTTTTTGCTCTTGGCATGGGCCTTGTTGATTGCCTATACGCGTATGGCGCTGGGCGTGCATTATCCTACGGATGTGTTGGGCGGCATAGCGGTGGCGGCGCTTAGTGTCTGGGCCGCCCGCCGGATTTTGGAAAGCCGGGGCATGGGGGAAAGTGGGGCCTAAGTCCGGGTGGTAGGTGAAACTGTGGCGGGCAAAATGCTTGGTTTTATGGGATTAAGATAGGGAAAATTTGGGGATTTGTTGGGATTGGTTGGAAGTT
>JALWYR010000146.1 GCA_027003085.1 Flavobacteriales bacterium | reverse complement strand
ATTTATCGCGCGCCAAACGCGCCAGGGATGGGAGCGGTTATGCGGCGTGGGGGAAGGGCTTGGTTTGCCGCCGGCGGCGGGGGCTCGCAGCGCAAGAGACCACGGCGCCGGCATTTGGCAAACCGGCCTTCCCCGAGACGCATTTAAGCGGACAGCCCGACGGCGCCACGTGAACGCCGGCGGGTGCGAAAGCGCTCCGTCGTCTTGAAGCAACCGCCGATGCGTGAACGTGGGCGGCGGGGCGCCCAAAAAAAACATCACTACTTAATCGGGGAGCGGTGCATAGAAATGTAAACTGCTACCGGAAACACTGTCGGAATGGAAAATGCGGGCCAAATCGTCTAAAACCCAATCGGGATGCATGGGCGAACGTTCGAAAAAGATGATTTGCCCGCGGCTGTTGGTTTTGAGGTTGACCGAATAGATTTTGCCCGCTTGCCAAAATGGTGCCCGGACAGCTTGGGGAACGGCTTTGCGGATTTGTTGCCTGGACGTCCACGAACCCGGGTCGAGCCAAATGCCGGAGCGGAGAAGATAGGCCACGGCGTTTTCGTAGTTGAGGGCCATACTGCCGGTGTGGGTGCTGTCGCGGATGATGTAATTGCCACCGGCATCGCGGACGAGTCGCGCCGCCCAGCTTGCACCGCCGGACACATACCATTTGTCGCCGAACATGCCACCGCGGAAAACTTTGGGGCGCTTACTATTTTTCAGTAGGCGGTTGATGCTGTCGCGGGTGTGTTCGTAGCGCGCACAAATGCGGTCGAAAAGCGAATCGGCCTGCTTGCGGCGTCCGGTAAGGGCGCCGAACACGCGCAGCCATTCGGCCCGCCCCAAAGGCGTGGTTTCGAGCCATTCGGCTATGTAAACCACCGGAATGCCTGCCTTGCGATAGAGCGAAAAATCCTTACGGTCGTTGCCTGTGGAAAACACCAACAGGGCATCGGGGCGCAGCGCCAAAATAGCTTCGGCGTCGGGCATCATTTCGTTGCCCACATCCCGGAGTTGGCCGTCATTGACACGCTGGCGAAAATAGTCCGAAACAATGTAGCGGGTTTGCGTAAATCCTACCAGCCGGTCGCCGGCCCGGAGCATTTCCAAGGGTTCCAAATGGGTTACCGAAGTGGCCAAAATCCGTTGAAGCGGCACTCGCAGCAGCGGATAATTTTTCAGACTGTCGGGTAGGGGAGCGGTGGCGTTTCGTGCTTGTAAAACATAGGTTCGCGCATCGCCGCCCGGAAAGGGTTGTTTGACGGTCAAAAGCGTGTAAGCGTCAAAATCGCGCAGTTCGAAAAGCCGCGCGTAGCGGTTGTTTTGCGGTGGGGGAATTTGGTTTCGGGAATGCGTCCGGCAAGCGGATAATGCCAATAGAATCAGTAGCGAAAAAAAACCAAACGACCGGTGCATTTGTTTAGCGCTTGGGAAATTTCATTTTGTAGCTCACCTGCACTTGTCCTTTGGAAATTTTATCCAATTTTTTGGCCAGGAGTTTACGTTTGAGGGGCGAAAGCCGGTCGGTAAAAAGGATGCCTTCGATGTGGTCGTATTCGTGTTGGATAACGCGGGCCAGGAGTCCGTCGAAGGTTTCGGTGTGTTCGTTTCCTTCGATGTCGGTGTAGCGGAGCGTGATGCGTTCGGGGCGTTTGACCTTTTCGTTGATGCCGGGAATGCTCAGGCATCCTTCTTCGAAGGCCCATTCGTCGCCGCTTTCTTCCACCAATTGGGGGTTGATAAAGGCCATTTTGGCTTTGCGAAGTTGTTCGCGTTCCTGTTCGTCCAATTCTTCCCAACGGGCAAAGGGTGAAGGGTCGATAACAAAAAGCCGGATCGATTTGTCCACTTGCGGAGCGGCCAAACCCACGCCTTCGGCGCGATACATGGTTTCGAACATATCGTCAACGAGCCGGCGGAGGTCGTCATTGAGTTCCACGGGTTTGGCTTTTTGTTTGAGTACGGGTGTTCCGTAGGCCACGATGGGTAGAATCATTGCGGAATGAATTTATTGCAAAGTTAAGCAAACGGATTATTCAAACGTCAGGACCAGGTAAATTCCACGTGTGCGCAATCCGCTCAGGTGGCCTGTCCAAGGGCTGTTGGGGTCTTGGTCGGGCACCAGTTCGTCGGTCAGGGCGAAAACGCCACGGATGGCGGGGGTGAATTTAAAGTAATACATATACATTTCCAGCCCGATACCCACCTGCCACATATAGCTGTATTTTTTGACACGAAAACGGCCGGCCGAATTGTCGTTGACCGAATATTGGTAGGACGTGAGGTTATAGTTCCATCCGATGCCGGCGGTGATGTAGGGCCGCATATTTCCGTTGCGCAAGGCGCTGTATTTGAGAAAAACGGGCACGGAGATGTAGTTGGAACGGATTTTTCGCCGCGCATCGTAGGGGTCGGAAATGTTGAGGAAGTGCAAGGTGCGTTCCGACATAAACACGCCGGGTTCGAGCCGGAGGTTCCATTGGCGGCCCAGACGGAAGTCGGAAATAAGGCCTACGTTAAAGCCGGGGGAAGTTTCGACGCGAATTTCATTCTCGGGCGTGGTATAGTCGATTTTATAGTCGAAAAAGGTGAGTCCGAAATAATATCCCCAGTGCCAAAAAACATCGTCGAATCGCGGAAGGTTACGGGGCGGTTCGCTGCGGAATTGTGCTTGGGATTGCAAGGAAATTCCCAGCAAAATCAGTAGGAGCGTTATGCGTTTCATGGATTTCATATCGCTATGCTTTGGTGGCGATGTAAATGGTGGCTACGCCAAAGGTAACGGGAACATATTTTAGGGGTTCGAATCCCGACTTTTCCAGAATGTGCATCATCTCGTCGCCATAGGGAAACACCGCGATGGATTCGGGTAAATAAGTGTAGGCCGAAGCATCGCCCGAAATAAGTTTACCCAAGAAAGGTAAAATTCTTCGCGAGTAAAAACCGTAGATTTGCTTGAAAGGAAATCCTTGGGGTTGGGAAAATTCAAGAATGTAAAGTTTCCCACCCGGTGCCAAAACCCTTGCCATTTCGGCAAGTCCTTTTTCCAGATTTTCGAAATTACGCACACCGAAAGCCACGGTAATGGCGTCGAAACTACCGGCATCGAAAGGTATGTTTTCGGCATCGCCGCGGACGAGTTCGGCTGCTATGCCGTGTTTGTCCATTTTTTTGCGGGCCACATCCAGCATGCCTTGCGACAGATCGAAACCCACAAGGCGTTTGGGCCGGAGTTTTTTTCCTTGTAGCAAAAGCAAATCGCCGGTGCCTGTGGCTACGTCCAATATCCGCTTGGGCGCATCTTGTTGCATCAAGCGGATGATTTTGTTGCGCCAGCCCTTGTCGATGCCCAAGGAAAGGAAGTGATTCAAAAAGTCGTATTTGCCCGAAATATTATCGAACATTTGTTCCACTTGGGCTTTTTTGCCTTGGGCGGAATCTTTGTAGGGTTTGACGGTGGGGCGGGTCATGCGCGGTAAAGTTTGTAATAGCAATAACGAAAAAAACGGAAATTTGTTGAATCAAACATGGTATTCGACCAAATTATCCAAGGGTTTACGCACGATTTTTCCCAGTTTCCAACCGGTTTTTTCCACGGTTTCCTTCAATTCGCGTTGGTAGAAAAAAGCAATGGAACCCACAAAATGCACGGGTAATTTGTCTTTCCATTCGCGATATGCGTTCATTTCGTATTCCATAAATTGCTTAAAACCGCGGTGCAAAAGCTGTTTGATGTAGTGCTCGTCGTAGTGTTCAAACATAAACACCGAATAGGCGGCCAGGAAAGCATTGGGTTTGTCGGAGAGGTAGATATGGGTTTTGATATAATCTTCATCCACTTTGTGCGCCTTTTTGAAGGCGCGGCGCAGGCGTTGGGGCATAATTTCGAAATAATAATCCCGGATAAGTTGCCGCCCGAACCAATTGCCCGAAGCATCGTCCATCAGGGCATAGCCGAAATGGCCGATGGTTTTGACAATTTCGGTTCCGTTGTAGTAACCGCTGTTGGAGCCTGTGCCCATGATGGCCACCAGGCCTTCGTCTTTACCGGCCGTGGCGCGGGCGGCGGCCAAAAGGTCGTTGTAGATATTGATGCGGGCTTTTTCGAAAATGTCGGCCAGAATGTGTTTGAGCCGTTGTTGGGCGTGGGGTTCGTCGCTTCCTGCGGCATAGAGGTGGACTTCGGAAATGTTGTCGGAAAAATTAAAGAGCTCACCGCTATCGGCAATGTTTTTTTTGAGGGTTTCGTCGTCGAAAACGATGGGATTAAGACCGCCCGATTCGAACGCGCCCACCACGATTCCTTCGTTGTTCACCAGTCGCCAATCAGTTTTGGTGGATCCGGCATCGGCAATTAATTTCATAGGCAGTTTATTATGAGGTAAAAAATAATGCCCAAAAATAGGACAATTTGCCTAACTTTGAAAATCAAATAAAAGAAGATGAATTCACAGGCTTGGGCGGTTTTTTGGTATGCGATGATAACAGCCATTGCAACGGGATTAGGAGCTTTACCATTTGCTTTTATACGGCGGATAACGCCCAAGGTGCAAGGTATTTCCAATGCCATTGCGGCCGGATTGATGGCCGGGGCGTCTTTCGGTTTGCTCAACGAGGCGGCGGAGCTTAATCGTGGAAAGATGTTGCTGGGTTTTGTTGCGGGCATTTTGTTTATCGGTTTTACGGATTGGGTGATCGACAAAATAAAACGTTACAAACTCAATGGCGACGAAGAACTGATTACCCGTTTGCCCAACAGTTTCCGCAACGATTTCTGGAAAGCCGCTTTGATCATCCTGATTATGACGGCCCATTCGGCGGCCGAAGGCATCGGGATAGGCACTTCGTTCGGCGGTTCGGCCAAATTCGGCTTGTTGATGACCGTAGCCATTGCCATTCACAACATTCCCGAGGGTTTGGCCATCAGTGCGGTGATGGTAACCAAGGGTAGCCGGTGGTGGCAGGCGGCGCTTTGGAGCATTTTTACTTCCCTGCCTCAACCTTTGCTGGCCGTTCCGGCCTTTTTGTTTGTGAGTGTGTTCAAACCTTATGTGCCCATAGGTTTAGGAGTGGCCGCGGGAGCCATGATTTGGCTTGTTTTTTCGGAAATTGCGCCCGAATCGGCCGGACAATTGGGTGGCGAACGGGCGGCCACGCTCATCACGTTTTCCATTGTGGCCATGCTGGCCATTCAATATTTCCTATAATATTCCCGGTGCCTATGCGTTTATTCCCCAAAAAGTTTTTGAAAATACATCCTGCGGCTTTTTTGTTATCGGCTGTTTTGCTAATGTGGGCACCGGACATCCGGGC
>JALWYR010000145.1 GCA_027003085.1 Flavobacteriales bacterium | reverse complement strand
CCTCAATTGATTGTTAATAAATAAAAATAAGTGATAAAATTTATGTTTCCGGCTAAAAACCGTTAATTCCCACGCCGATTTTTCCTATCTTTAAAATCCGAAATCACAAGTTTTTTATGACGCTCATTAAAAGTATTTCCGGCATTCGCGGCACCATCGGCGGAAAACCCGGCAATAACCTTACTCCTTTGGATGCCTTGAAATTTGCCGCCGCCTTCGGACGTTTGCTTATCGAGCAAAGCGGCAAATCCCAACCCACGGTGGTATTGGGCCGCGATGCCCGCCCTTCGGGGCCCATGATTTCCCGGGCCGTGGTGGCCGGACTAACAGGTATGGGCGTAAATGTCATCGACCTGGGACTTTCTACCACCCCTTCGGTGGAAATGGCCGTTACGGGCTTACAGGCCGACGGCGGTATCATACTTACGGCCAGCCACAATCCCGTCCAATGGAACGCCCTGAAACTACTCGACCGGAACGGCGAGTTTATTTCCGCCGGACAAGGCCGCAAACTGCTTGAACTGGCCCAAGCAGAAGTAATGTATTTTTCCCCGGTGGACAAACTGGGAACCTGCCGCACCCACCCGGGCGGCTATATCGATGAACACATAAGCGCCATTTTGGCTTTGGACACGGTAAATGTGGATGCCATCCGCAGCCGGGGGTTCCGCGTAAGTATCGATGCGGTCAATTCCACGGGCGGTTTGGCGGTGCCCAAACTCTTGGACGCCCTTGGCGTGGAATACCATTGCCTCTATTGTTTGCCCAACGGACGCTTCCCGCACAATCCCGAACCCTTGGAAAAACACCTCGGCGATTTGATGCGTAGCGTGCCCGCCCTGGGCGACGATTTGGGCATAGCCGTGGATCCCGACGTGGATCGCTTGGCTTTGGTGGACGAACAAGGCCGTATGTTCGGCGAAGAATACACCCTGGTGGCCGTGGCCGATTATATCCTCCAAAAAACGCCCGGCCCCACCGTTTCGAACCTTTCTTCCTCACGCGCATTGCGTGACCTGACCCTGAAATACGGGCAATCATACAGTGCTTCGGCCGTGGGCGAAGTCAATGTGGTGGCCCGTATGAAGGAAACCGGCGCCGTAATCGGCGGCGAAGGCAACGGCGGCGTGATTTATCCCGCGCTTCACTACGGCCGCGACGCCTTGGTGGGTATTGCCCTGCTGCTTTCCCACTTGGCCGAAAGCGGAAAAACATTGAGCCAACTCAAAAAAACCTACCCGCAATATGCCATGGCCAAGGAAAAAATGCACATCGAAGGCATTGAACCGGACAAGGTTTTGGAAAAATTCGCCCGCATTCACGCCGGCGCCCGTATCGACACCACCGACGGCGTCAAAGCCGATTATCCCGACCATTGGATCCACTTGCGCCGCTCCAACACCGAGCCCATCGTGCGCATCTATGTGGAAGCGCCTACGGCCGAACAGGCCCGCAGCATAGCCCTTCAAACCATCGAACAATTACAAAATCCCGATTGATGCACAGCCCCGAAAGTGATTGTTTGCAACGCTATTTCGCCCCTTTCCGCGAAAACATCACGGGCATCGATGCCCGTATTCCCACGCCCTACGGCGAAAAACCTTTGATCTATACCGATTGGACCGCCAGCGGACGGCTCTACACGCCCATCGAAAAACACTTATCGGAACAATTGGGCGCCTATATGGCCAACACCCATACCGAAACCTCCTACACCGGAAAAACCATGACCCGGGCCTACCACCGGGCGCGGGAAATAATCCGCCGCCACCTCAATGCCGGCGACGATTATGTGCTGCTGCAAGCCGGCTACGGTATGACCGGTGCGGTCAATAAATTGCAGCGTATTCTGGGCCTGCGCGTGCACGAGGCCTACGAAAAGCAAATCCGCCGCAACCTCAATCCGGTGCCCGTGGTATTCGTTTCGCGTATGGAACATCATTCCAACCACATTTCGTGGATGGAAACCCTGGCCGATGTGGAACTTATCCCCTTCAACGACCAAGGTTTTCCCGACGCCAGCGCCTACGAAGAACTTTTGCGTAAACACCGGAACCGCCCCCTGTATTTGAGCATCACCGCTTGCTCCAATGTAACCGGCCTCACGCCCGATTTGAAAACCTTTATCCGGCTTACACACCGCTACGGCGGACGGGCTTTTGTGGATTATGCCTGTTCGGCTCCCTACACCGATATCGACCTTTCGGGCGATGACCAAATCCTGCCCGATGCCGTAATGTTTTCACCGCATAAATTCCTGGGCGGCCCGGGTTCGGGCGGTATTTTGGTGATGAAAAAAGATTTATACCGCCTGCACGTGCCCGACCAACCCGGTGGCGGAACGGTCGTGTGGACCGACCCTTGGGAAGGCGCCGTTTATTTCGACGATATCGAAATGCGCGAAGACGGTGGCACGCCCGGATTCCTGCAAATGATTCGCACGTCCATGGCCATCCTGCTCAAAGAAGAAATGGACACCGGTAAAATCCAAAAACGCGAACATGAAATTCTGGAACGGCTTATCACGGGATTGGAAAGCATTCCGGGAATACGCGTGCTCGAAGGACGCCATAAGGAACGTTTCGGCGTGGTGTCGTTTGTGTCCGAGCGGGTGCCTTACGGCTTGATGAACCGCTTGCTCAACGATTTATTCGGCATTCAAGCCCGCGGCGGTTGTTCTTGCGCCGGAACCTACGGGCATTATCTTTTCGGCCTCGACCGCCAAGAATCCGCCCGCTTGAAAAGCGAAATACTTCGTGGAAATACGGACAATAAACCCGGATGGACACGCGTGTCCATTCATCCCACCACCACCAATGACGAAGTGGAAACCGTTTTGGAGGCCGTGGAATATATCCAAAACAAAGGCCTTCAAATAGCGGAAAAAGATTACGTGGCCCGTGACGGAAATTATTTCCACCGCGATTTTGATTACGCCGCCCGAACGCAGCAATTGCTGCAAAAAGTTTTTACCCTATGAACCCCGAACCCGAAATTATCCGTTTGGAACACATCTATAAGGATTATCCGCTGGGCAACAGCACCGTTCGTGTGCTCAAAGACATTAACCTGAGCGTGCATCCCGGCGAATATGTGGCCCTGATGGGCCCTTCGGGCAGTGGAAAATCCACCCTGATGAACATCATCGGCGCCTTGGATGTGCCCACTTCGGGCAAATATATCCTCAACGGTCGCGAAGTGGAAAAACTTTCCGACGACCAACTGGCCGAAGTGCGCAACAAGGAAATCGGTTTTGTGTTTCAAACCTTCAACCTTTTGCCCCGGCTTTCGGCCTTGGAAAATGTGGCCCTGCCCTTGATTTATGCCGGCGTTTCCAAGCGCGAACGGCTCGAACGGGCCCGCCGTATGCTGGCCGATGTGGGCCTGGCCGACCGTATGGATCACAAGCCCAACCAACTTTCGGGCGGGCAACGCCAACGCGTGGCCATAGCGCGGGCGCTAATCAATAACCCGTCCATTCTGCTGGCCGACGAACCCACCGGAAACCTGGATTCCCAATCATCGGAAGATGTGATGAAACTCTTCGACCGGCTTCACGAGCAAGGGCACACCATCATTTTGGTTACCCACGAGCCCGACATTGCCGCCCACGCCAAACGATTGGTTCGCTTGCTGGACGGAAAGATATTGGAAGACACGGGAATGCCTGCTGTGGAGGCCTGATGCGATTTTTTCATTTTTAGGGCGCCTCCCCGCACAAGTTCACGCAGCGTTGCAGCAAGTGTAAAATGTCGGAAAAGTTGCAGTTATTTTTGTCGAGAACAAAGCCGGCAATCCGAAGGCATAGCCGTAGCTATGGCGAGGATTGTCAATGCCGTTATCGGCAAAAAGAACAAAACTTGGTTGGATATTTTATGCTTGAAGCGATGCCTCCGCCCTTCCCCCGCGCCGCATAACCGCTCCCATCCCTGGCGCAGGATTTGCATAATCGTATGATGTTGCATAGGTTTTTTCTAATTTTGAATACGATAAGTCATAAGATTAATCAATGAAAACAAGGTGTTTTTTTGCTGCAATGATTGTTCTTCTTTTTGGCTTTACAATCATAAAACAAGAATCCAGCAACAGTTTTTACATATTCAGAAAAGCGGGTAAATACGGTTTTATGGACAAAACCGCTAAAAACCTTATTACCCCTGAATTTGATGAAGTTTGGCCCTTCAAAAATCACTTTGCACGTGTAAAAAAAGGCAACAAATGGGGGTTTATCAATACTGCGGGAGATTTGGTTATAAAACCGCTATTTGACAAAACCTACGACTTCCATGATGGCGTAGCCCGTGTTATTAATTTTGATTTTTGGGGCTACCGTCACATCAAATACATAAACAAAAAAGGGGAAATTATCACTGATATTGAATTTACTGATGCATCCGACTTTCACGAAGGTCTGGCAAAGGTTTTGATTGGAGAAAAGTGGGGGTTTATTAACACCGAAGGAAAATTTGTTATTCATACCATTTATGATTATGCCCACGATTTCCATAATGGTTTTGCATGTATTAAATTAGGAAAGTTATGGGGGTTTATCAATAAAAACGGAAAGATTGTTATCAAGCCGCAATTTGATAAAGCACGAGATTTTAACAATGGTTTGGCTGCCGTAAAATCTGTGGATAAATGGGGATATATTGACAATACGGGAAAATTTATTATTGATCCGGAATATGAAAATGCAAGATCTTTTCATGAAAAAATAGCCGCCGTTAAAATTAGTGGCAAATGGGGATATATAAATACGAAAGGCACCTATGTAGTCAGCCCATCTTATGATGATGCCGCTGATTTTCACGAAGGATTAGCTGCGGTTTTAAAAAATCATAAATGGGGTTTTGTTAACCGGGAAGGTAAAACGGTTGTAAAACCGGTTTTTGATGAAGTATATGATTTTCAGGAAGGCATGGCTGCTGTTAAGCTCCATAACAAATGGGGTTATATTAACCGGGAAGGAGAATTCATCATCAAACCCCGGTATGATTGGACTTGTAACTTTAATAATGGATTGGCACTTGTATTGACCGGCGACGAAGCCAAAATCTGGGGACGAAAAGATGAGGCGCATTACTCGGACCTTGAAAATTTTAAAACGACACTTTTATACAATACCGAAACCGCCATGTCCTACATCAACAAAAAAGGTCAAACCGTTTATAAAGAAAACAGAAAACCCGTATCAATAAGCGTATCAACAGATATTGATATTATTAATAATGGTAAATTGATTTACAATAAATATTGCACTCCTTGTCACAAGCAGGGTGGAGCCGGATCAATCGGCCCCAATTTAACCGATGATT
>JALWYR010000144.1 GCA_027003085.1 Flavobacteriales bacterium | reverse complement strand
TGAATTTAGGTATATCGAATACATACTTTAATTATACTTTTGACTTTGTAGAAGTCTGCTTTATTGCCATTAATACCAGTAATAACATATCTTTTTAAATTAGTTTATATACACTAAATTGAATGTTTCTTTATTAATAAAATAGCCGTGCACATCTAGTGTACCTTCCAATTTCCAAAATTAAAAAATAAATTTCTTAAAATCCAAATTTAAAGCTACTCCCTGCACAAAAAGTCCCAATAACCGGCGACATTATTACCTCCCCCTACGAACTCACCCACAACCTTACCGCCATCACCAACACCAAAGCGGCGATGATATATTTGACCAGCCGTTCGGGCCAGCGCACCGAGAAATAAGCGGTCAGGAACGCACCTGTGCCCATGCCCGCCGCCAGCCATAAGGCCGCAGGCCAAACCACTTGTCCCGCCGCGGCATACATCAACAGCGAAGGAATGCCCGAAAGCAATATCACCATGGCCTTGACACTATTGGCCCGGTGAATGTTCAGCCGGTTAAGCCCCGCCAGCACGGCCAATATCAAAAAACCCAAGCCCGTTTGAATGAATCCGCTATACATTCCCAGGAAAAAGAACAGCAAAACGTTCAGGGACGTGCCTTTGGCCGGTCTGTCACCCGAGCCCTCAAAGCGCAAACCGAAAAGCACCGCCAAGCTCACCAAGGCAATCACCAGGGCAATGATGCGTTTAAAAGCCAAGGGCGGCACTGCCAAACCCGCCGCCGCGCCCGCAAAAGCTCCGCCCATGGCCGCCAAGCCGGCATACAGCCCGAAAGGCATCAAAAAATGGCCGCGCTTACGGTAGCCGTAGGCCCCGAAAAAACCCTGCGCCAAAAACGAAAGCCGCGCCGACCCTACCGCCTGATGCGGACTGAGTCCCAAAAAAATCAGTAGCGGATAAATAAGCGACGAGCCCCCGCCGCCCAACGTGTTCATAAAACCGGCCAAAAGTCCGGTCAGGAAAATCAAAGCATCCTGTGCCGTGGTGCTCATGGCTTATTTTTTGCGGAAAAAGATTTCGATGGGCACGCCTGTAAAATCCCAGTGCCGGCGGATTTGATTTTCCACAAAGCGCTTGTAGGGCTCCTTGACGTATTGCGGCAGGTTGGCAAAAAGGGCGAACTTGGGCGTGTGGGTGGGCAACTGGGTGATGTATTTGATTTTGACATACTTGCCCTTGACGGCCGGCGGCGGATTCTGCTTCACAATGGGCAGCAACACTTCGTTGAGTTCCGATGTTTTGATTTTGCGGCGGCGGTTTCCGGCCACGTGCAGGGCTTCGTCGATGGCCTGCAAAATACGTTGTTTGTTCAGGGCCGACATAAACACAATGGGCACATCGGTAAAGGGCGCAATGCGTTCGCGGATAAGCCGGCCATATTCCTTGGCGGTATGCGTATCCTTTTGGACTTTGTCCCATTTGTTTACCAATATCACAATGCCCTTGTTGTTGCGCCGGGCAATGTCGAATATGCGCAAATCCTGGCTTTCGATACCTTGGGTGGCATCGATCATCAGCAGGACCACATCGGATTGTTCGATGGCGCGAACGGCACGCAGCACCGAATAGTATTCCACATCTTCGTTGACCTTTTTTTTGCGGCGCATACCGGCGGTGTCGATAATATCAAAGGTGCGGCCAAATTTATTGTAGCGCCAACGCACGGTGTCGCGCGTGGTGCCGGCAATGTCCGAAACCACATTGCGTTTTTCACCGAACAGGGTATTCACAAAAGTCGATTTGCCCACATTGGGCCGTCCGGCTACGGTAAACACAGGAATGGCGTCTTCGGTTTTTGTTTCTTTTTCATCGGGCAATTTTTCCATCAGGGCATCCAGGAGGTCGCCGGTTCCGCTCCCGTTGATGGCCGATACCGGAAATACATGGTCGAATCCCAGGTTGTAGAATTCCCACACATCGTCCATCCGCTTGGTGTTGTCCACCTTGTTGACCACCAATAAAACGGATTTACGGGTTTGGCGTAGCAACCGGGCCACTTCTTCGTCCAAAGGCGTGATGCCGCTTTGGCTGTCCGTCACAAAAAGAATCACATCGGCTTCGTCCAGGGCCAGTTGCACCTGGTCGCGGATTTCTTTTTCGAACACATCGTCGGAGCCCTCCACATAGCCACCGGTGTCGATCACGGTAAACTCCTTGCCGTTCCAATCCGAACGGCCGTAAATACGGTCGCGCGTAACGCCTTCCACATCGTCCACAATGGCTTTGCGCTCACCGATAAGCCGGTTGAACAAAGCCGATTTGCCCACATTGGGCCGCCCTACAATTGCCACTATGGCCATAGCCGGAATTAATTAATTTGCTTTATCAGAATGATATAGGTGGGAAAATGGTCGCTGTATCCGCCCAGGTATTGTCCGCCGGCATAGGTGCGGAACGGATAACCTTTGAAAGCACCTTTGCGGTTGGTCAGGAAGGTTTTGTTGTAAATGCCGCTTTTCCAAAGTTTGAATGTGGAATAATCCTTTTGCCGGCCGGTGGTCCCTTCAATCAAAGGGTAGCTGACAAAGATTTGGTCAAACAGGTTCCAACTGTCCCGGTAGGCCAAGGTGCCGATACCCGCCCGGTAAAAGTGTTCCATAGCCGCATAAAGGCCGCCCGGTTGCACATCGGCTTTTTTTCCTTTGGCGCGGAGCACTTCTTTGACGCTGGGACTGTCGGGGTCGTCGTTCAAATCGCCCATCATAATGATTTTGGCAAATTTATTTTCGCGTTGCAAACTGTCGATGATTTGCATATCCAATCGTGCGGCAGCCATACGCAAAGGCCGGCTGCGCGCTTCACCGCCCCGGCGCGAAGGCCAGTGGTTAACGATAATGTGCAACTCTTCGCCGTCCATATTTCCGGAAACCAGCAACACATCGCGGGTATAAATCCGCCGGCCCTGATCGTCGTAGATTTTCAACGGAAAAACACGCATCCGTATGGGCTGAAATACGCCTTTCATGTATAGCAATCCCACGTCGATGCCCCGGTGATCGGGCGAATCGAAATGAATGATGCCGTAATGGTAGGGTTTGAGCTGCGGGTCGTTGACCAAATCCTCCATCACATTGCGGTTTTCCACTTCGGCCACGCCCAGAACAACAGGTGGCGCTCCGGTTTTGTCGCGTCCGATGCCGGAAATTACCTTGGCCATATTGTGGATTTTGTGCCGGTAGCGTTCGCTTGTCCAACCGTAGCTTCCGCGGGGCGTAAAGTCGTCGTCGCGGATTTCGGGGTCATCGATGGTGTCGAACAGGTTTTCCTGGTTGTAAAAAGCAATGGTGCGGACAACAAATTTCTTTGGCGTGGGGGTTTCACTTGTTTGCTTGGGTGCCGCTTGCGGCTCCTGTGTGGTCTTTACGGCTCCGCAACTTGTAAGGAACAAGAAAAAAAGCAAGGCGGGAAAAAGTGCCGGAAAATTATTCCTAAGTATCAATCGAAAGCTTTTCATAAGGGTAATTCTAATTTTCTTTCAAAAATACGGCTTTTTGGTATAGAAATTCCATCCCGGAAGTTGAGTGTATAATTTTCCGTTGGTGGCACTAAACAAAATAGATTTTGATTCGAAACAGGAAGAAACCGATAGTTTTTTTTCTTATTTTTGAAGAGTATACATAATTAATAATAGAGATACAAAGGGAGTGATATAAATACCTCATGATCAATTAATTGCTATCCGAAAAATCAAAATTAATAAAGATGAGCGATAAGGTTTATCAAATAAAGATTTCATTAAAACATTCCAAGCCCAAAATATGGAGAAGAATTCTTATTCAACCCGATTTAACGCTTGCAGATTTTCATAAAGTGATTCAAACCACCATGGGGTGGACCAATTCCCATTTGCATGAATTTTATGCCGATGGCATATCGTTTGCTCCGAAATTGGAAGACGATTGGTGGGACGATCCGGAATCCGTTGATTATACCAAGGTTAAAATATCCGATTTGCTGACAAAAGAAGGCGACCGGATACTCTACGTTTACGATTTTGGCGACGATTGGGAACATGATATTCTTTTGGAAAAGATACTTCCGGCCGACAGCAGCGCGCAATACCCCGTGTGCACAGCCGGAAAGAATAATTGCCCGCCCGAAGATGTAGGAGGTGTCTCGGGATATGCCCGTATGCTGGAAGTGCTCAAAAATCCCGATGATGAAAATTACGAACATTATGATATGTTGTATGGAGGTTTCGACCCCGAGTATTTCGATATAGACGAAATAAACGAGTTATTGAAAATGGATAATTTCGGCAGTTGTGATTTTGAAGATTTCTTCTGATTTAAATGCTAATAGCCAAAGAAAATATTTGATTCGCAGAATATGATGTATATCATTGACAATAATATAACATTTGTGCAATTTTGTTTGCAATATACAAAACTCCCATTGCTATGAAAAGATTACTTCTCCTAAGTTTAATGATCGGGCTCGTTTTTACAAGCGTAAAGTGCAAAAAAGATAAAAGCACATCGGCCGAAGCCTTGCTTACAGCCGGCACATGGAACGGTGTTAATATGAAACGTTATGACGGTAACGGAAACCTTATCGAAACAGTATCGCTCAACGGCCTTACACTCGATTTTTACGACGATGGATCCGTAAAATTAAAAGATCATGGCGTAACCATGCATTCCGGCGAATGGGAACTTTTGGATAACGACAGTAAAATTCACTTCGATTGGGGTGCCGCCGGAGACGAAACCTACGAGATTCGCAAACTCACCGACGATCAATTTATTTATGGCGATGATTATCATGAAACAACCTACGAACGATAAAAATTTTTAGCAATGAAAAGAATGAAATTTTTTGCAGGTTTATTGTTGGTGCTGGTTTTACATTCCTGCATCAAAATCGAAGATAAGTCCGTCAGGGAATACCTTACCGACGATGATTGGGAAGGGGTTTCCTACAAAATTACTTTAAGCGACGGAAGTGTTTTTGCACGTGGAGCCTTGAACGCCACCCTCGAATTCAAGGAAAACGGACGTTATCATTATGAAAATTACGACGACGGAACCGTGCAGGACGGTGATTGGCAATTGCAAAATAATGATAAGGAAATTTATATGGATCCCGATAACGACATGCCCCAAACCATGTATATCGATCATTTGGATGACGGCACTTTCGAGTGTCATGTAATCAACAGCGGTATGCGTGCCGATTATACCTTTACACAAGATTAAAAGTCCGGACGTTCCCGGCTCGATACCAAAAGCGCCCGGCAACGGGCGTTTTTTATTGTTCAGCAGGAAAATCCTTACCTTTGTTTGATATAAAACCAACGAATATGTTCGGAAATCTTTTCGGGCTGGCCGAAAAAATTCAA
>JALWYR010000143.1 GCA_027003085.1 Flavobacteriales bacterium | reverse complement strand
GACAAGAAGACTCCGGTGCCGGCTTTACAAAAACCGGAGCGCCCGAGCCACATTGGAGCGGAGGGCCGGTTTCCCGAGCGCCCGAAGGGCGCGAGGGACACGCCCAAAAAACCTCCAAAAAAAATAAAAGAGACAGGTGTAACACAATTATTCGCTAACTTTGTTCAAAACATTTTGAAATGGGCTTGCCTTTCGATATTCCCAAGCTGAAAAATCAAGATTCGGGGCGGTTTTTTCTGATTGCCGGGCCTTGTGCCGTCGAGGGACGGGATATGGCTTTGCGCATTGCCGAACAAATTGTAGAAATAACCCAACGCTACCGGATTCCTTATATTTTCAAAGGAAGCTACCGTAAGGCCAACCGCACCCGGCCCGATAGTTTTACCGGCATTGGCGATGAAAAAGCCCTGAAAATCCTGCGCGAAGTGGGCGAAACTTTCGATGTTCCCGTGCTCACCGACATTCATTTACCCTCCGAAGCCGCCATGGCCGCCGAATATGTGGATGTGCTTCAAATTCCGGCCTTTTTGGTGCGCCAAACCGATATTATCGAAGCCGCAGCCCGCACCGGCAAGCCCGTAAACCTGAAAAAAGGCCAATTTATGGCCCCTGCATCCATGCGTTTTGCCGTGGAAAAGGTCCGGCGCCAAGGCAATTCGAAAGTAATGATTACCGAACGCGGCACCATGTTCGGCTACACCGACCTGATTGTGGATATGCGGGGTTTGCCCCTGATGCGCCGTTTTGCTCCGGTGGTGCTCGATATTACCCATTCGCTCCAACAACCCAACCAAGCCGACGGGGTAACGGGCGGTCGCCCCGAACTTATTGCCACCATTGCCCGCGCCGGGGTGGCAGCAGGAATCGACGGAATTTTCCTGGAAACCCACTACAACCCGGCCGAAGCACGCTCCGATGCGGCCAATATGCTCCCCCTCGACCGCTTGGATGATTTGCTTGCCCGATTAATTCGCATACATGAAGCGTTGGAAGTCAGCCATTAGACTTCTGGGATTCGGATTTCCCACGGCCTTTTTAGTGGTAGCCGGCGGTGTTTATTTTTACTTACCGCGCCTGGTGGCCGAAGTGCGAAATCCGTTGGCCGGACATTTTAATCCCGCCATACTACGAATCGAAAAACCCGAATTGACGAGCCGGGGCATACGGAATGCTTTCGGTTTTCGCATCCGTGTGAACGACAGCATTCGACTGTCGGCCTATGAAGTGCCGGCCGCAGGCCGGGCCCGGGGAACCATTGTGGCTTTGCACGGCTACCGGTCGAACAAAAACCGGTTTTTGCCGGCCGCCGGATATTTTTCGAAGCACGGATGGAACTTTATTGCCGTTGATCTGCGTGGGCATAACGAAAGCGACGGCCGTTTTACGGGTTTTTCCTATTACGAGCGTCGTGACCTGAATGCCTTTCTCGACAGTTTGAAAAAAAACGGACACATCCGGCGGCCCTTGGTGCTCTACGGCCATTCGATTGGTGCGGCCACGGCAGTGTTTACGGCAGCACATCGCAAAGATGTCGACGCCCTTGTGCTCGAAAGTTGTTTCGATAGGTTCGGAGACCTCATTCCCAATTATTTGGATTACTACACGGGCGTCTCCCGGTTGGGCACGGGCTCAATAGCACGCAACTTGTTCGAGCGGCTTCGCATTCCTCCGGACAGTTTGAACCCCGTCGATGTGGCACCGGAAATCGGTATTCCCGTGCTTCAAGTGCAAGGCGATGCCGACCCGAAAGTAAAACCTGCCCAGGCACGACGATTGTTTGAACGCTGGGCATCGACGCAAAAACAATGGATAACAAAACGGGGTGGCACCCATAACCGGCTTTGGTTGCCCGACACTACGACCTATTTTGAACGGCTCAATGCTTTTCTGATACATGTGCTGCCAGAGCATCCAATGCCGGCCGAAGCGACGAAATGATTTTTTTCCGGGCCGTTTCCAAATCGAACCATTCCACCCGGTCGATTTCGGGAAAACTTTTTTGGCGGCCCGAATGTGGCGGCCATTCCATGCTAAACGAATTGCTATGGAATTTTTCCAAAGGGGGGTCCCATGCTACTGCCCATAGCCGGTTGGATTTTCCATGCCGGGAAAATTCGCCCAAGTAAATCCAAGGCAATTCCGGGGGCATGGGCCAACCGGTTTCCTCGGCAAGTTCGCGTAAGGCGGCCTGTTTTGGTGTTTCGTTTTCGTTGACCAAGCCCTTGAACACCGTCCAGGCACCTTCGTCTTTGTTTTGCCAATAGGGCCCGCCCAAGTGCCCCAAAAGCACCTGCAAGCGGCCGTTTTTCCGGCGCCAAGGAATAATACCGGCGGATATTTTCATGGCAAATATTAGATACAAATTTATTCTTTTAAGTCATATGACCGGCGGAGAAACAACACATAGCGCACGGCACAATTAGGACCTCCCGATTACGCTGTCATGGGGCATTTGGCCGTGCTTTTGTATCTTTACGCAAAATTTTGAAAATGGGCCAAAAATTTCATTTTGTATGCCAAAATTGCGGCAACACTATCGACGGTTTCGAGGAATGGTTCGGCAACATGCAGTCCTGCCCCAAATGTGGCAGCCAACATGTTCATACGGTTTATTCCACGCCCAAGGAAAAATTGGCCGAACTGGTAGCGCCGGGTCAAAAGCCCGACAGTTTGTGGCATTATTTTGACTTTTTGCCGCTCAACCGGCGCGAAAACATTATCTCGGACGGCGAAGGTGTGGCGCCCATACGCCGTTGGAAATTTCTGGAACGCTATGCGCGCGAGCGTTACGGGCTCAACTTGATTGTATATGTCAATCGCAATGATTACAGTCCGGCCACGGGAACCTTCAAGGACAAGGGAGGAACCTTGGCCGCCAGTGTGCTCAAAGAGCACGGCATCAAGGAATATGTGGTGGCCAGCACGGGCAACACGGCCAATGCCTTTGCCCAATATCTGGCCAAGGCCGGCATTTCGGCATCCATATTTGTTCCCAAGGATTCGTTACGCGAGAATTTTGTGCACATTGGCGCGCTGGGTCAAAAAGTGTTTATCGTTAAGGGCGATTATGCCTATGCCAAAAAACTGGCTGCCGAATATGCCCGCAAGCACGGCATCTTGATTTCCATAGGCAATTTGGATCCCTTGCGCCTGGAAGCCAAAAAAACATCGGCCTTTGAAATGATACGCCAACTGGGCAATATGCCCGATGTGTATATCCAAGCCATCAGCGGAGGCACTTCGCCTTTGGCCCTTGAAAAGGCCTTCCATGATTTTGGCGATACCGGACTTTTGGGACGAATTCCGCGGATGATTTTTATTCAAGGCGACAAGTGCGACCCGCAGGTGCAGGCATGGAATAAGGCCAAGCTTATGGGATTTCCCGAAGGCTGGGAAAAGGATTATCCGGTCATCGAAAATCCCGTTACACTGGTTCCTACATTGGCTACCGGAAATCCGGTGCTTTATCCGTTACTTGCCAAGTTGGTCAAACGAACCGGCGGTGAGTTCTTCTCGGTCAAAGAGGAAATGGCCGTGGATATGGCCCGGCTGGCGGCCTACGAGGTGGCTGTCAAAATCGGGCCGGCTTCGGCGGTAGGACTTTTGGGTTACTTCGAAGCGCTCAAAAACAACGCCATTCGCGACGGCGAAACGGTGTTTATCAACATCGGCGAAGGCGTGCGCAGGGCTGTGTCCTTCGTAGAGGAAGTTTCATACACCACCGAACAGGTAACCGACCTGGACGATTGCCATCGCTTCGACCGCAACAAATATCACGACTTTGTTTGGAAGCCGTTCCTTAATTACTAATCATTTTCTACTATGAAAAAAAGTTTTATTACGCTCGTTGTTTTGCTTTTTTCCTTGTATGCCGGCGCCCAGCAAACGCTGTATTTCAACACTTGCTGTCCGAAAGAAGAAACCGGCCGTCCGTCGCGGGTGAGGTTCTACGGTGGATTCGGTTTGGGTATTTCTAACAACGGATTTTATTTGGACCTGCAACCGGGATTGATGTATCGTATTAAACCCGGTTTCTATGCCGGCTCCAACTTGCAATTGACCTACCAAAGCGTGCGGAATTACGGACTACGTTCGCGCTACTATGTTTACGGGGCCGATGCTTTGTTGGCCTATTTGCCTTGGCATTATTTGGAACTCTCCATCGATTACCAGTATTTATTTGTCCGCAAAACCGTGGGGAACACATCCACCCGCTGGGAAGTGCCGGCTTTTTACTTGGGCGCGGGTTACCGCACACGAAATGTGGTCATCGGCCTGCGCTACGACTTGCTGTATGATGCCAACAAAAGCATTTATCCTTCGGCTTTTACGCCATACATACGTATTTATTTTTGACGTTGAACATAGTAAACCATAAGTTCTATCCCGGTGAAGTTCGACTCCCGGGATATTTTTATGGAAAAAACATGATAACTGCGCAATGGCATTCCTTATCCCGCGCGGAAAACGTATCTTTGAACTGAACCGAAAACAATAAAACAAAACAAATATGGGAACAGGTCTTTTCTTTCCGCCGCGGGCCAAAAACGAGCCCGTCCTCGGTTATGCGCCCGGAAGCCCGGAGCGTGAAGAAGTTCTGCGCACCTATCGCGAAATGTGGAACCGTCAAATCGAAGTGCCTTTGTATATAGGCGATAAGGAGATTTTTACCGAAAAGAAAAAAGAAATGCGTCCGCCGCATGAACATGCACATGTGTTGGGCGTTTATCAACAAGCCGGACGCGAACATGTATTGCAAGCCATTGAAGCGGCCATGGAAGCGCGCAAAGCATGGGCCGCCATGCCTTGGGAACAACGCGTGTCCATATTCCTTCGTGCCGCCGATTTGATTTCAGGGCCCTACCGTGCCAAAATGAACGCGGCCACCATGATAGCCCAGTCCAAAACCATCCACCAGGCCGAAATTGATGCGGTGGCCGAACTGGCCGATTTTTGGCGTTTCAATGCCGAATATTTGGAACGGATATACAAAGAACAACCCGAATCGGCGCCGGGCGAATATAACCGGATGGAATACCGCCCGTTGGAAGGTTTTATTTATGCCGTAACACCTTTTAACTTTACGTCCATTGCGGGCAATTTGCCCACCTCGCCCGCCATGGCCGGCAATGTGGTGGTATGGAAACCTTCGGCCAGTCAGGTTTATTCGGCCAATATGATTATGGAAGTGCTACGCAAAGCCGGACTGCCACCGGGTGTTATCAATATGGTAACCGGCAGCGCTACCAAAATCACCGAAGCCGTGATTACCCATCCCGATTTCGGCGGATTGCATTTTACGGGTTCCACCGATGTGTTCCAATACCTGTGGAAACGTATGGGTGAAAATATTCCCAACTACAAGGCCTATC
>JALWYR010000142.1 GCA_027003085.1 Flavobacteriales bacterium | reverse complement strand
GAAGAAGCGCCGCCAAAAGACGGTATCTTGGGCTTGGGAACGCTCAAAAAACTAAAAAAAGAAAACGGTAACAAAGTTCAACTTCACGAGCCCTTTACGCCGGAGGATTTACACAATGTTTGGCAGGAATATTTGGAATATTTGTCAGGGAAAAAAGAAAAAAACAAATACATCACGCTCAAAGAAGCTGGCTTTGAGGTGGAAGGCGACCTTATTCGCTTGACCTTCGATAGCCGGTTGTCGCAGCGAACTTTCAATACCTTTTCGGATCAATTGCTTCAATTTCTGAAAAAGAAATTACGCAACGATCACATAGGTTTCGAGTCGCAAGTTGTGGAGCGCAAGCGCGAAAAGAAAATAACCTATTACACCGACGCCGAGCGTTTGGACCGGTTAAAGAAATTGAATCCGGCAGTAAAAGACCTTATCCAAAAATTTAAGATCAGGCCTGTATGAAAGCTGCGGAAGTATTGGTGTTTGTCAAACATTTGTTGGGGTTTGGCTTAGTTTCGATGGCAGCCTATCAGTTTGCCGAATTTTTTCGGCGCAAGTTTAAGTTTCCCCTTATTACGGGTTTGATATTGCTGGGTATTGTGGCAGGAAATTCCTTTTTGCATTACCTTACCGATGATGCCATAAAAAAATTGGATTTTATTTTAGAATTGTCTTTGGCCGTTATTGCATTTTCGGCGGGTGCCGAGCTTCACTTAGACGGTTTGCGTAGCCGGTTGAAAAGCATAAAATGGATGACTTTCGGACAGTTGGTAATTACATTTGTTATTTCCACATTGGTGGTATTTTATTTTGCCGGCCACATTCCGTTTTTAAGTCAATTGACCAGCATGGAACGTTTGGGTGTGGCTATGATGTTCGGGACTATTTTTGTGGCGCGATCGCCGTCGTCGGCTGTGGCCATCATCAATGAAATGAGAGCCCGGGGGCCGTTTACCAAAACGGTGATGGGTGTTACCGTTATTAAAGATGTTTTGGTGATTTTGTTGTTTTCGGCAGTATTTGCTTTTTTGAAAAATGTGGCACTGGGCGATGAAGTGGATGCATTGTTTTTTTTGTTGTTGTTGTTCGAAATATTGGCTTCCGTATTGTTGGGCATGTTTTACGGAGTACTGATCAAGTTCCTGTTACAATTAAAAATACACTTGAATGTAAAAGCCGTATTAACCGTTTTGTCGGGGTATAGCATTTATTTATTAGGTCATTTTTTACATGATCACACAGAACATATTTTCAGGCATCCTTTTGAGATAGAACCCTTGCTTTCGGCCATAGTAGCCGCATTTTATGTGGTCAATTATACCAAGTTCCGGATTGAGTTTGAGGAAATCCTGAACAGAACCTTACCGATAATATTGGTAATGTTTTTTACGCTGACCGGAGCCACTTTGTCGGTTCAGACCTTGGTGGCGGTTTTTAAATTGGCCTTGGTTTTTTTCTTGTTGCGAATATTCACTTTGATATTGGGAGGCGTTTTCGGAGTTTTTATGGCCAAAGATCCGAAAAGATACTATGCCGTGGCGTGGATGCCATACATAACCCAAGCCGGAGTTGCAGTCGGATTGGCGGCTTTGGTAGGAACAGCTTTCCCTCAATGGGGTAAGCAATTCGAAACCGTGGTCATTGCCATGATTGTGCTCAACCAATTGGTGGGGCCGCCTTTGTTTAAATTTGCCTTGGAATACGTGCACGAAGCCCACAAAAAGCCGCAGATTTCGAAGGAAGATCGCGGGAAAACCGCCTGTATTTTTTCCTACGACAGCGTTTCGCTAACCCTGGCCAAATCGCTTCGACGGCGCGGTTGGAACGTATGCATCGTTACTTCGCAAAAGGATGTGGAAGCGGATGATATCCCGGTGTATCATGTGGATGAATACAGTCCGTTGTTTTTGAAAAAATTGGATTTGGACAAGGTAAATGTGTTCGTATTGCTCCATCCCGACGACCGGGTTAACTACCGCATACTGGAATGGTTATACGAAAACATAGGCCCCGAAAACGTGATAGCCATGGCCCGTTCGGCCAAATATATCGAAACCATGGAAAAATTGGGAGCCAAAACCGTGGAACCCATGTCGGCCTTGGTCAATATGTTGGAGCACATGGTGCGTTCGCCGCAAGGTGTGGATATTTTGTTGGGAACCGAAGGCGAAACCGATACGGTGGACGTGGAAGTCAAAAACCCGGATTTGGTGGGTTTGCATATCCGCGATTTAAAATTGCCGCACGATGTAATCGTGCTGTCGCTCAAACGGCGCAATAATGCCGTGTTTACGCACGGTTACACCCGGCTGCGCAAAGGGGATATTCTCACCGTGGTGGGAACGCCCGATAGCTTGGAACAAGTGATACGTAAATTGGAAGGCGAATGATCCGACGCGATATTCGTATAGGACTTTTCGGTGCGGGCAATGTGGGCCGGCACCTTTTGGAAGCGCTGCGGCAGGCGCCTAACGTAAACATTGTAGGACTTTGGAACCGGCATCCCGGAAAATGGAAAGCCGTAGCCGGCGATATTCCCGTGGTGGATACGCCCGAACAAATGCCCGCCGCCGACATATTTATTCTGGCCCTGAAAGACGATGTTCTGACGGATTTTTCCGCGCATTTAAAAGGCCGCAACGTGCTCACGGTGCACACTTCGGGAGCGATGCATTCGGATGTGTTGAAAGTGGACCGCCGAGGTGTTTTTTATCCTTTGCAAACCTTAACATCCGGCAGTGCGGTGGAGTGGGAGAGCATTCCCTTGCTGGTTTGGGCGCCCGATGCCCATGATTTGCAGTTACTTCAAGACCTGGCAGTACGAATTTCGAAAAACGTTCACGTGATCGACGATAGTCAGCGTGCGCAATTGCACGTGGCTGCCGTGTTTACGGCCAATTTTACCAACGCCATGATGCAAATGGCCAAAGAAATTTCGGACAAAGCCCATGTTCCTTATAATCTCTTGCTTCCTTTGGTCCGCAGGAATTTCAACAATATGCTAAGCCACGACCCTGCCGAAGTATTGACCGGCCCCGCCCGTCGCGGCGACCGGAAAACCATCGAAAAACATTTGCAACTTTTGCAAGAAAACGGACTATACGATGAAGCGGAAATTTACAGGCGGGTTACGGAGTGGATTGTGAAGAGGTATAAAAAATCCGGTAAGTAAACATTTTGAATAAATAATGCTTTGGGTCAGGGATTGATTGGTATTTTTCCCTAACTTATTACCCAAATCCCAACCCATGAAAAAATTATTTCCCACCCTGTTGATGTTTTGGCTAACCGGTGCCTTGTATGCGCAACACCGTGTGCAAATTACCGTGGAAAACGCTACAAATTTCCAAGGGGTTACACCCGTTTTTCTGCGGGTGCAAGCAAATGATGGAACGCATATTTTCCGTTCCGGTAAGCCGGTTTTTACACTGAACCTGCAAGGGGACGTAGCCATTACGGTGGCCGCCCCGGGTTTTGAACCGGTTTATGGGCAATATCACATCGACAAGGATATGGATTTGGGCTTCCTGCTCGACGTGCCGCAGCGCACATTAGACACCCGTCCGGATTTACTTATGGATGCCCTGGTGCAGAATGCCACCACCTTGGGGCCCGTTCCTTCGGGGCGGGTAAGAATCACGGTGGGAAAACAAAGCTGGCAATTCCCATTTGCTAACGGCCGTTTTGTGCTAACGCGCGCCCGTTGGCAACAAATTTTTTCCAAAATCGACCCGTTTACAAATATTGATTACGAAATATCGGCTCCGGGCTACCGGACACTGCATATTTCCGACCGCGTTCCAACGGCCTACACGGTCAAGGCTTTTCGTTTGGAACCGGTTCATACACCCCCCGTTTCCCAAGCCCGGCCGGCAGCCAATATTCCGGCGGATGTGCAAAACCTTTTCCGTAGTGTGGATAGCCGCTTGGCACGGCGACCTTCCACCACCACATCCTGCGACCGGATGCCCGGATGGATCAGGGTGGGCGTCAATTGTAGCTGTAACGATTGTAGTTCGGTGCGCACCATGGGTTTGGAAACCTACGTGCGCCAAGGGCTCAACGATGAATGGATTGCCAGCTGGGATGCCGAATCGCTCAAAGCGGGTTCGTTGCCCTATCGCACCTACGGGGCCTACTACGTTTACCATCCCATACGCAGCAATTACGATATTTCGTCCACCACATGCAAGCAGGTGTGGGACAGCGATTATGCCAACTCGTGCGTGTCGGCGGCGCAGGATACCCAAGGGCAGTATGTGGAAACCCCGGGCGGTGCGGTGGCCTTTTCGGAATATTCGGCCGAGAACAATTGCCTCAATTCGTCGGCATGCAGTTGTGGCAACGGCTATTCGGGCAACGGGTCGGATTGGCCTTGTATTTACGACCCCGTATGTGCCGGACACGACCGCTACGGACATGGCCGCGGTATGTGCCAGTGGGGTTCGCAACGTTGGGCTTCGCAGCGCAACAAGGACTATATGTGGATCAACGACCACTACTACAATCCCGGCAATATTTTCCGCTGCGGAACCGACCACGGCCATCCCGATTTGGGTATGACCAACGGCAGCATCAGCAGCCAGAACTTGACGGTTAACCAAAACTTTTCGGTGAGTTTTACCGTGGAAAACAATTCCTCCTACCGTTCCGACAAAAACCGTGCTGCGGCCTATCTTTCCACCGACAACCAATTCGATACAAGCGACACCGAACTGGGCGATGTAACGCTGTGGCCCATCGATGCGGGCGGCAGTTCCGACAAAACGCTCAACCTGCAAGTGCCCAACGTTTCGGGCGGGAATTACTACGTTTTGGTGGTGGCCGACCCCGACGGCGAAATGTATGAAACCGACGAGACCAACAACACGCTTGCTTTTGCCGTAACCGTTTCCACTACGGCCGTGGGAACCAGTCAGTTGGAAGGTCTGGTGGACATTTTTCCCAATCCGGTTCACCGGACGCTTACGGTGCGGGTGCACAATGGCGCCGTTTTGCAAACGATGTTTCTAACCAACCGTTTGGGCCAGGAGGTGATGCATTTCGGTGCCGGCGAGCGCCGTTTGGATTTGTCGCAGCTTTCGGCGGGGGTTTATTTCCTTCACGTTTATCTTACCGACGGCCGTCAAGGTGTTTTCCGGGTGATGAAGGATTGATGATATGATTATTTTTTTGGCGCCCCGCCGCACACGTTCACGCACCGGCGGTTGCTTCAAGACGACGGAGCGCTTTCGCACCCGCCGGCGTTCACGTGGCGCCGCCGGGCTGTCCGCTTAAATTCGCCTTGGGTGCGGCGGTTTGCTATGGCCGGCTGCGGTGTCTCCTCGGTTCCTCGGAGCCTGCTCGCCGGCAGCAAACCATGCCGCGCCCCGTCGGCTCATACCGCTCCCATCCCTGGCGCGTTTGGCGCGCGATAAATCGCGCTTGAATATCGAACACCGAGTAATCGATTTAAGATTTACGATTTGCGTTCTCCTAC
>JALWYR010000141.1 GCA_027003085.1 Flavobacteriales bacterium | reverse complement strand
ATAAAGTATTTCCCATCCGGGTCAATAAACAACACCGGATTATTTCCCGTATAATTATACGCCGTCATCCCGTAATACTTTTCAGCCAGCGGGTCCACCACAAACCACCTTCCCACGGCCGCATCATAACTCCTGGCGCCGTAATCATACCGGTTTAACCCCAAATCATCCTGCCATTCCTTGCCGTTGTAGCGGTACTTATACCTCCCCGCCTGGGCCTGCACCGTAAAAATAAAATCCTGCTCTTTGTCGTATTTTAAATCCTCTTTGTCATCATTGTAGCCGCGATGGAGCAGTCCAAAGGGATAATAATTATGCTCCCGCAAAACAGTTAGTTGCCCGTTTTATTTTGTAATGTTTTGGCGGATGTTGCCCAAGTGGTCGGTGTGGTTATACACGTACTGGAACTTAAACTCGCTATCAATCCCTTCGGGATACACCGCACTCACATAGCCCTCGTCGGTGCCAATGAACATCAGTTTCCAGTCGTATTTAATGTGTTCATTGTATTTGAATTCATATTGCATGCCGAAAATGTAGGCGGTTCCGTGTTTTTCGCCACGTTGGTAGTCGCCTACGCGTTTGTACCACTTGTTACCAAGGGCATCGTAGGTAAACAAAACTTCGCCGTTGTTCATTTGTACGTGCGTTGGCATATTGGCGTGGTTATAGGCAATATACGAAATTTCTTTGTTTTGGTCGGCTTTCATGTTGCCGTCTTGGTCGTAGGTGTAGTCATCGTCCGGGTCGCCGGCCAGGGTGCCGTTGCCGTCGTCCCGGAAACCGGCATGGCTGTTGGTCAGGTCGGTTACTTTGAGGAGCCGGTTGGGGTTGGCCGGGTCATAAAAATACCGCAGGTTGTCAATCATCACATTATTGGTGGGATTTTCTTGTAGGCCGTAGCGGGTTACTTGATTTTTATTAGTCCATTATACACGCCACATCGTACCCCAAAAGCTTTCGTAAACTCTTTTGAATCTCTAATACAGGAAATCAGCTTATTAAATTTTCTCATGTTTGCACAGGAGTTGACGTTAATTATTATCAATTCATTTTGTTTACTGTTTATACAAACGATTTTTCCCGGCTTAAAAAAACCGAATAATCTATTATCGTGTACTGGTTGATTGCAGAATGCTAATAATTTTGAGTATGATGAATCTGCGTAATGCAATTTATATTTTATTTTTATAATCGACCGCCCATATGCAATTAATGTATCACGCCCGTGTACCATGTAAGGATTTTTGTTACAATCCAATAATATTGATGATTTTTGTGCCTTGTTATGATATAGAAATTCTTTAAGTTGATAAAGGTCATTTTTATCAAAAAGTTATTTTATTTCTACTTTTCGTTCACAAGGATATTTTGAAGTAAACATTATTCGATTAATACAATCTAATTTAATTTGCAAACCTATCAAACTAATAATTAATAATTTAATAACGATGCCTTTCATTTTCTTGTGTTTTAAGGGTCTATAAGATTTGCGCCGCTCCGTTGAGTTTCCCTGCGGCTTTGTCAAGCGTAATGTTTTGGCGGATGTTGCCCAAGTGGTCGGTGTGGTTGTAAACAATATGTCCAACGTTACAGGCCATTGCTTTGGATTTAAGAACACCGATTAACGATATAAGATTAGCGAATCGCTGATAACCAACATTTTACAAAATTCTTAAATCGCTAATCGTTAATCGATGTTCATTATTCCCATCGTAGTGGTTATAGGCAATATACGAAATTTCTTTGTTTTGGTCGGCGGTCAAGCTGCCGTTGGTGGTAGGAGACCCCGGCAGGGCGGAGATTATTTTTTATAATTTTTTAAAAATTCCACGAGCTCTTTTTCTCTAATTTTTTGCAACCATAACTTATCATGATCAAATTTATCGGGAAAAATTTCTTTTAAATAATTCAAATCGGCCAATTTCAAAAGGTATGGTAGTATGTATTTTTCTAAATTATTTTTCATGTCTTCCAAATCCGACATGAGCTCGTCTTCCGACTTATCCAGTTCAATAAATGCCTTCGGTTTTTCGACAAGCCCCTTTAATATTTGGTTATAGCGACCTGAAAAATGCCAATCAAAACTGTATGGCGGAAAATCAATTTCGTCATTTTCTAATGAAGGAAAATACAGTCCACAATTCAGATAAAAGCCATGCATTATTCTTGAACCTTGATATTCACACATTACATAAACATCTCCCTTTTTTAAATACCAAACCAATCTTTTTTTCTTAAAGCCTTTTTCCTTGAAAAATTTATTTAATTCTCGTATTGCAATTTTTCTCATAATAATAATTTTTTACTGATTGATTATTTCCGGTTTGGGCGGTGCTACACAGGTGTCATCGGCTGGTTTTATCATTTCCTGTCTATCTTGTTGTGGTCCTCTAATCGAAAAATCAATTAAAACTTCTCCGGCATTAATTGTGTGGATAAGAATAGTTATTTTTAGACTTAAAGGTAAGAAATTTCCGGCAAATTCCGTTTTCCGTTGGTCGGGGATTGCTTAAAAATCGCGCCAGCGGGCGGAGCGGTATCCTTGCGCGGCAGCCGGCGAAAGTTTTTGTGCCGGCGGCGGGGGCTTCGCCGCTCCGGCAAGAAGACCACGGCGCCGGCCATACAAAAACCGCCGGGTGCAAGCAAGATAATAGCGGAGCACGCGGCGGCCGTGGCTTGGCGTTGCAGCAAGCATAAAATATGCACACCAAGTTTTGTTCTTTTTGCCGATAACGGCATTGACCATCCTTGCCATAGCTACGGCTATGCCTTCGGATGGCCGGCTTTGTTCTCGACAAAAATAACTGCAACTTTTCCGACATTTTACACTTGCTGCAACGCAGCGTTGCAGCAAGCATAAAATATGCACACCAAGTTTTGTTCTTTTTGCCGGTAACGGCATTGACCATCCTTGCCATAGCTACGGCTATGCCTTCGGATGGCCGGCTTTGTTCTCGGCAAAAATAACTGCAACTTTTCCGACATTTTACGCTTGCTGCAACGCCGTGAGGAACGGCCGCTCGCGAGCCCGTTCCACCGGGCGAAGCGAAGGACGTGGCGCCGCCGCGGCGCGCGAAGGGCGCCGGGCGGATGGCCGGACAATGAAATACATCCATGGCAGTCCCCGGCCCGCCGCAAAGCCGCGGGCCGGGGACGAAATTAATCGTTTAACATCAACTACCGGCCATCCGCCGCGGGCATCAGCCCGCCGGCGGCGCCCCGAACGCCCACGGCCGGGCGCCCAAATAGCTTTAAAAACAAATGTGATATTTATTACGCAAAAGTGCCTTTTTCCTGATTTTTATCATTAACTAATTGGTGCATTTGCGATAATTATGACATAAACATTCAACAAATCCGATTAACTTTGTCCGGTAAGAGTAAACACACATGAAAAACAAAGAAATACGCATTCGTAAAGGGCTAACAATCAACCTTAAAGGAAAACCTTCCGCCGTGGTGGAGAACCCGGGCCGATCGAGCCACTATGCGGTTAAGCCCACCTCGTTTTTGGGGGTCAATCCGCGCCTGTATGTGCAACCGGGCGACAAGGTGAAGGCGGGCGACAAACTTTTCTACTCCAAATATGTGCCCGAAATCCACGTGAGCAGTCCTGTGAGCGGCACCGTGAAAGAAATAGTGCGTGGCAAGCGGCGTGTGATTCTGCGTGTGGTAATCGAAGCCGATGCCGAAGACACTTATGTGGAATTTACGCCCAAAGAAGCCACCCGCGAAGACGTGCTGCAAACCCTGCTTCACAGCGGCCTGTTTGCCTACATCAAACAGCGGCCCTACGACATTACGGCCCATCCGGCCGACAAACCCAAGGCCATTTATATTCCGGCCTACGACACTTCGCCCTTGGCGCCCGACTATAATTTTGCCTTGACCAACGAACGCAAGGCATTTGAAAAAGGCGTGGAAATCCTGGGCAAGCTGACCGACGGCAAGGTATATGTAACCGCCGACGGCGAATCGTCCACCATGTTCGACGATATTCCGGGCGCCGAAACGCTGAAAATCTACGGCCCGCATCCGGCGGGTAATGTGAGTGTGGCCATTGCCCACACGCATCCCATTGCGCAAGGCGACCGCATTTGGGTGGTCAATCCCTGGGATGTGGTGATCATGGGCCGCTTGTTCCTGACCGGCCGCTACGACGCCACCAAACATGTGGCCTTTACCGGGCCCATGTTCAAAGAACCGCGCTACTACAAAGTCAAGCAAGGTGCCTACCTGAAAGAAGCCATCGGTTCGCTCCTCAAACGCACCGAACAAGTGCGACTCGTCAGTGGTAATCCGCTCACGGGGACCAACATCACCGAAGACGGCTTCCTGGATGTGTTCGACAATTCGATAACCGCCCTGTCGGATGAGCCCAAAGCGCGCTTTTTCGGTTGGTTGCCCTTCGTGGGCGAATCGCGTAAAACCGTTTACCGGCTCAACGCCGATTGGTGGTCGAACAAAGAACGGGAATTGGATACGGCCCTCTACGGCGAAGAGCGTCCGTTTGTGATGACCGAAGAAATCGAAGAAGTGATGCCCTTGGACATTTTTCCGGTGCAACTGCTTAAATCTTGTCTTACGGGCAATGTGGACCGCATGGAACAGTTGGGCCTCCTGGAAGTGGCGCCCGAAGATTTTGCTTTGGTGGATTACATCAGTTCCAGCAAAATCAATGCACAAAATATCATTCGTAACGGATTGGACATAATGATGGTCGAAATCGGATAAAACCAGACTATGAAAGCACTGCATAAATTCCTGAAAAAATACGAACATTTGTTCCTCGAAGGGGGCAAATATCACAAATTGCATCCGGCCTATCAGGCCTTTTACACTTTCCTCTACACGCCCGAAATGGTAACCGAAAAGGGCGCGCACATCCGCAGTTCGGTGGATTTGAAGCGCATCATGATCACCGTGGTGATTGCCCTGATTCCGGCCACCATTTTCGGTATATGGAATGTGGGGCATCAACATTTTGTCCAACTGGGACAGGATCCGGGTTTTTGGGGCAAATTCCTGTTCGGTGCCCGCTATGTGATTCCCATGATTATCGTATCCTACGTGGTGGGATTGGGCATTGAGTTTTGGTTTGCCATCAAGCGGGGGCATGAAGTAAACGAAGGTTATTTGGTAACCGGCTTGCTTATTCCGCTGATTATGCCGGCTACCATTCCGTTGTGGATTTTGGCCGTGTCGGTGGCCTTTGCCGTGATTTTCGGCAAGGAAGTATTCGGTGGCACGGGAATGAACATTGTCAATCCGGCGCTTACGGCCCGGGCCTTTGCCTTTTTTTCCTATCCGGCCACCATGTCGGGCAACACCGTTTGGGTGCCCGGCGCCGCCCAGTCCGATGCCATTTCGGGGGAAACCATTCTGGGCATGTTGGCCCAAGGCAAGCACGCGGCTTGGACGTGGTGGGATATGTTTCTGGGAACCATTCCCGGCAGTGTGGGCGAAACCTCGGTGCTGATG
>JALWYR010000140.1 GCA_027003085.1 Flavobacteriales bacterium | reverse complement strand
CCACGCCCGTATAAAAACTGTCCCGTTGCAAATAGTCCAAACGGTCCACATCCAATTGGCCGCTGATGAGTTCGTGCAGGAATTTTTTGGGATATTCGTTGCGAAACAAGGCAATGGCCATATCCAAAGCACCTTCCTGACGGCGGTTGATACGGTGCATAACGGCCAAAGACATTTCTTCGTGATGCAAATCCGGCACTATGGCGTATTCCAAGGCATGCGAAAAGGGCCCGTGCCCTGCATCGTGCAACAAGATGGCCTGCAAGGCCGCCAAACGTTCCTCCGCCGTAATTTCCACCCCCTTACGCGCCAACACATCCAAGGCCTTGCCCATCAAATACATGGCTCCCAAAGCGTGTTGGAAACGTGTATGATGCGCTCCGGGATAAACCAAATACGAAAGCCCCATTTGCGCAATTTGCCGTAAGCGTTGAAAGGCGCTATCATCGATGATTTGCAAAATCCGGCGGTCGGGAATCGAAATAAAACCGTGCACCGGATCGTTGATGATTTTATATTTGCTCACAAATGCGTAATTTTTTCAAAATTATGAAATTATGAAACACGCCTAAGTTTCCTTTGGTCGAAAGTGTATTACTTCCTTATTTTTATAACCTGCCTGTCGGTCGCATCAAAAATAACATAGTAAACATCATCAACCTGTTTTATTTCCGCTGTTCCGGTGCTTGCTACGGCTTTTTCAGGTTTAAAATCCAAACGGACCGCGTAATTTTTTATCCGCACATCCGGTTCGGCTTTGACATAAATAAGCGTTTGCTTTTCATCGTTTTTTACAAACAATGACACTCGTTCATTATTCTTAAAATACCGGACCACCGACGGCAAGCTTGTCAGCCAAACATTTTGGGATTTTATCGTGTCGATCATCTTTTGCAGGGCCGAAAAAGTTTGTTCGTTATGACCGGTTAAATCAGGGTGTGCCAATACCAGCATCAGTCCTTTGTTCGGCTTGACGGCATATTGCCAATAGTCTTGCAAATATTGTCCGTAGCGCAACACATCCTTATGTAGTTGCTTGGGTGTTTTGTAGTCGCCGGTTTTGAGTTTGCCTATAAAGAAATAATCATCGTGGTAGGTTGGCGCCACCTCGAAAATGTCAGTTGTTTGGTAATAATCTTGTCCGGCAAGCACCAAATTATACGGCACAATACTCCCCAAAATAAAATCCAAATGGTTGGCACTGATACTACTGTCATAGGTGTAATCGTTTTGCTGCAAAGCCAACATTCCTTTGTAGCCCGGCGTGGTAAACGGAAACCGGAAACCCGTAAATTTTTCTTGCCATACCGCTTCGTTTTGCAAGATATCCTGCGTGGCATCGGCAAAATCCAATGAGGTGTAGTTAGCATAAGCATAACCACTCGATGCCAAATCTACTTTTTGGTTTTTTAAAAAATCTCTAATTTCTTTTTTGACGGTTCCGCTCACAAAAAACGTAGGCTTGATTTGCTGTTGTTTCAGTTTTTCGATCACAAATTTGTAAGGCGGAAGCGTGTCGGCAATGTTAAACGACACGGCAAAGGCGGCTTGATGCGCTCCGGGCCACAAATTCCGTTGCACCGGCAATGCTTTTTGTTTGTAGTAATCTTGTGCCACAAAATCATAAAACTTTTCTATTTGAGCAATACTGCTTTCGCCCCCGTCGTTGGCTGGCACTAACCAACCTGACAAACCCACCCAATAGCTCACGCCGTTGCCATATTCGTTGCGGGTGACAGCCGGATAAATTGTAGTGCCGTTATGCCAAACGGCCAATGTGTCCAATTTATCCGAAATGGCTTTTATGCCCGTGGCCATCCAAAAATCGTCGTCATAACCGGGTTTTTCGAAATGTTTGAACGGAATTTTCCGTCCCGAAACAGCAAAATTTTTAATATTGACTTCGTTTAAAATCATTCCGTAAACTTCCGACAAAGCATAATTGCCGGGATTTAATTCGCCGCCTTCCAATATCCTGTCATCGCCTTCGTAAGTATTCCGGCCCACATTGTCGCCACTGATCAAAAATCCGCCGTTACGGACAAAGTCTTTGATATTTTCCAATTCCTTATCCGTCATATACGACAATGAAAATTCCCTGTCGGCATCGTGTATGTCTTTGGCAGTCAGGAGAATTAGTATTTGATGATTCATCAATTTGTCTTTGTGATACAAAATGTTTCTGTCGGCCAATTTGACCGGAATACCGTTTTTGGACAATTCCTGAACCGCCAACACAATAGCCGGTGGCAAGGAGGGGTCTTCGCGATTAAAATTTACGCCCGTAGTGATAAACAAAGCTTTCGGAAACGGTTGGGCGTCTTGCGGAATGGCGATTTTGCGCAGTTTGTTTTGTCCGCAACCGGCAACAAACAAGCCCGCTACAATTAAAACGATATGAATGAAATATTTTTTTGTCATCTTACTTAATTTTTTCGATTCTTACTTCATTCCCCGGCAATACATTGATGATAATACTGCCCGTGCGATTTTCGTAAACACCGTCCGACTGCGAACCGCTGACCTTAACTTTTTCGGCACCGGTGGTATAGCGAATGCTCAACGGCATATTGTAAACAACCGGATTTAAACCGGAAACCAACCGCACGAAAACAACATCGCCGAATTTTTTTGTCTGCAATTTGGTTTTTTGCTTTTCGTAGAGGTATTTAAACACATTTTGTTCGGTATCAATCCAATAACCGGTGTTCCGTATCAAGCGTATTTGTCGTCTGAATTTTTCAAACGGCACAAAATTATTGGCAACCGACACACTATCCAATTTTCGTATTGTCAAACTGTCTTTGTAAATATGTTTATAGTTCACAATCGACCATTTGCCTTTGTTTTGTTGCAAGGTTTCCCAGAGCTTTTTTTCGGAAATATTTGAAGGAATAAACCGGTATGACACATTTTTATAGGCACCCGAAGTGTTTTGTCGTGCAAATAAAAAGCTGCCGGGTAATTTGGCTTTGAATTGCTTCGGAATATGAAGCGTTTTTACTTGCGGAAATTTTTCTTTCAAACTTACCCAAGCGGGATTAGCATCAATTTCAACGGCCATTTCAAAGCCGTTTTTTTGTAAAATTTGCCATTCGTTGCGCCCCATCCTTATGGCAGGCAATCCGTTATACTCCGCCATAAAATGTTTTTTCTTGTCCCAATTTGGCAAAACGGAAAAAGTGGCTTTTAAATCGTATTTTTTTAGGATGGGATAGGCATACAAGTATTGCGAATAACTTTGTCCGGAAAAACTGATACTGATTGCACCGGGTTTGTCCATATAAAAATCCGCAATTTCAAATTTTTCGGTTTTCGGAAGTTCCGTATCGTAGGCAAGTTTCAAAGGTTTTGCAAAATATGCTTGCAAGCTGTCATACAAAGCTTTTTGCCGTTCGGTAAAGACCGGTTTTTCCCACATATCCCAAGTAAAAAATTGCGGCTCGCCTTCGGGATATTGTTTGAGCACACGATTATTTTTGTCGGTTACAAACAAATAAATGTAAAATCCTTCGGTTTGGCTGTATTCAATGGCTTTGGTGCCCGCTTTATCGTCCAACACATACCGGTGCGACGGATCCGATACATTGATCAGGTGCCAGTCGAGACGCAATTCCAGATTGTGATTAACGGCATCGTAAAACCAATCGGCATTTGACGTTTCCGGACGGCTTGAATTACCGAATTGCAACAGCCCGCGATTATGAACAATACTGTCCGTTTTTTCGCCTGTTAGCGTTTCCCTGCCCCGGTTGACCAACATTAGTTCGTCGATGAATTTTCCATTAGCATTGTTTTTGGAAGCATATACGGGAATATAATCGTTATAGATATCAGTAAAAACCGAATAGGGTTCATCTACCAATATTTTGGCTTGATGACGCCCCGGTAACTTGACCAAAAATTCAAATCCGTTGTCAAAATGCTTATCCGTAAATGGCAGTTTATGATCGCCTTTTTGCTTGTCATAGGTGTCAATGGCGATATACAAATTATGCTTATCAAAATCAAATCCGGGTAAATGCGCTCCTACATAAAAATAAGTAGCGTCGGCAAAATTCGTCATACTGATTTTTTGTGAAGCGGTATCTATTTTTTGCCAATCGTTCATCTTGCCGTCAATCGTTATGCGGCGGTCTTCCAATGCCTTGATGCCGAAATTTTGTTCAGGGTTTTCCATATTGTGCCAGAGTTTGCGGTTTTCGAAAGGCAATTCAAAATCCATTACCAGCCAGTTGTGTTTGAACCATTCGTCCGCCCATTCAAAAAATATGGCCCCGGCACAACGGGTTTGCACAATATCATCAAGCAATTTTATTGAAAGCCCGGCTTGTTGCGCTTCGCTCAATCCGCCTTGATTAAAGCCGTAAGGATTAAAATGACTGACTCCGCGGCTCGACGGCAATCCGTATTCGGCAATAACCAAAGGCATACCCGGGCAGTGTTGTTTCAAATCGCTTAAATAGCCGTAATAATTGTCTTTTTCGCCTTGGTGATTTACCGCTTCGGCATAATCTTTTTGTAAAAAAATAAAATCGGGATAATACGGATAAGCGTGATAGGCGGCAAAAAGTCCAGTATGTAGCAATTCCGTAGCGTGAAATTTAGTAAAATCAACACTGCTCAAATCGTTGTCGTATTCCCTAACTTTTTTATTTTCGATAAACTCCGTGTTGTGATACATCGGATCGAGCGGCAACCAATTGACAAACGACAAAGGGTGTTGCCATTGGTATTGTTGGGTTTCGTAAGTGGCGGCAAAGTCCAACATTTTTGCCAGCCATACTTCCATAGTATTGGCATTATGCACTTGCACAAAAACGCCGTTATACCGGTCTTGCTTGTATTTCCTGATGGTTTTAAAAACGCCCCGCGGTTCCCACTCACGTCCCAGCAAATAACCGGCAACATATTTTGACACATCGGCGGTGTAAATGCCGTGTGCCTTACCCGGTTTTTCGGGTAAAACGGCATTGCCGTGAATAACATCAATCACGTCCATTATTTCGTGCTTAAAACTGCGCGTGTAATCCTTATCGAGATAATCTTCGTCCTTTGGCACCGTTGCCCAGATGCCTTGCAGCAGGTAAACCGGCTTGTCGGCGTGATGCAAGTTGTAGAAATTCAACGCCTTATAAAATTCGGGTGGCAATATGGTATAAGTTCTGACCACATTGGCATTCATTTGCCCTATTTCTTCCAACCATTTCAAATATTCGTCGAAAGTCAATGAAAATTCGGCAGGAAACTTTCCCGGAACGGCTACGCCCAAATTGACCCCTTTGAGAAAAAAATCGTCGAAAGCCACCATTTTTCCGTCCTCGATATGTGCTTTCTGAAAATAGACCGGGCCCGTGCGAAAAACGTAGCGCGCATTGGCCGATGCTTCTTTCAGTTTGTCCAACGGCGCCGGGGCAAACAAAGGTTTTGACGCGTCTTCTTCATATTTTACAATGATATGATCCTGACGAATACTGTCTTCGTATTTCATCATTTTGTATATGACAAACACCAAAAGTGCGATAAG
>JALWYR010000139.1 GCA_027003085.1 Flavobacteriales bacterium | reverse complement strand
GCTTCGCTCTTTGCCGTGCTATCGTTCAAGGACCGGGCACACAAGTTCCTCAAAGGTCAGGATTATTCGGCCGAATTGCTTTGGGTGGATAAGGAGGTTACACATCCCGACGAAACATCGGCCTACTTGGTAGGGCGCTTGGCCCACAACTGGTATTTGCGTGGACTCATCAAAAATTACAGCTGGACCAATAGTTTGGAATTTCACCGGCGCTTTGTCAAATTCCAAACCGAGTTCCGTTTCCGCAGTTTTGTGGACCGCTTTCGCCAAATCGAATGGCGTACTTATTTTGCTTGGATGCCCTACAACCGCACCCGGACGTCCTATTTCCTTCCGGCTTTGTCGCGGCCTACGGATTATTTGTTTAAATACAACTACTACGGCCGGTCGGAAAGCACGGGACTGTTCCACCAACAATATGTTTACGCCGAAGGCGCTTTCAAGGTTTTCTATCCCGACCAATATGCCGACCTGTGGATGTGGACACACAATTTGAATGTAGGGCTTTACAAGCGCTTGAACCTTTTCGCCGATATCGGATGGGCGGCCAATCGCGGTCAAGCTCCCGTTTTCCATTACGATGCGGGATTGCGCTTGTACCTGGTGCCGGATTATTTCGAATTTTATTTTCCCGTGGTATCGGATATGGGTTGGATTCCGCTTGACAGGCACTATTGGGAGCATATCCGCATTATGTTCGTGTTCGACCTGCCCAACTTGTTCAAGATGTTCAGCCGTTCGTGGTATTGAGGGAGTTTTGTTATTTTTGGAAAAATAATTAGAGATGAAACAAGGAAATAATTTGCCGGGGGCATACAAGCGCCTGGGTTTTATTACACTCGCGCTAATTACAGGTGCTTGGTTTTTTATTTTGGAAGCCAAGTTTTTCATAAAACCCGCAGTGAAAACGGCAAACGATACCTTTTTTTGGGTATTTATCGCAATTGGAACGATAAATTTATTGGCAAGCGTATTCTTGTATAATCATCTCGTCAAATCCTGCCGCAAAAAAGAAGCGTTGATAGGTAAACTGAGTTGTTTTCAAACGGTTTATTTGATACGTATGGCACTGATCGAAGGTGTTGCCTTATTTGGTGTGGTTGGCTATATGGTTACGGGAGACGAGCGTTTATGGGCGGGTGCCGTATTGTTCGGGCTGGTTATGATTTGGTATTATCCGCGCCGCCAAGTGATTGTGCGGGATTTGGAGTTGTCGGCACAGGAGGAGATGATGTTGGAATAAAACCGGTTTACTTTGATAACGCTCCACAAGCCGTCAGGGCGCCGGCGGCGGAATGGAATTCCGCTGCCGGCGGCGCAAAAGTTGTTCCGGCAATTTGTTTGTATCCTAATCCGGCTGAAAACACCACCTCAACCGGAATATTTCACTTTTTTGCGCCGCCCGGCCCGCGCCTTCGGCGCGGCGCCGGCGCCCTTGGTCTTGCTCCGCCCTCCGGGAGCCGTCGGCTTCCACAAGCCAAAGCAAATGCCGCGCCTTGTCTCCCTCCGGTGTTCCGCGAGCCCTGACGGTCTCGCTCCACTTGCTGCGGAGCCCTTCGCACTTCGCAAGCTCAGTGCTTGGTCTCCTTGCGGGCCTCGGAACCCTCCGGTTTCCTCGGCGGCTCCGGGAGCCACCATCGGCGTCTCCCTTCGCGGCCCTCGGAGCCCTTCGGTCTCCTCGGGCATTCTTTGTGTCATTCCCGTACCCGCCTACGCGGGCACAGGCTCCGGCGATAATCCGGCCCCCTTGGAGTTGCCCTATATGTCATTCCCGCGAAAGCGGGAATCCAGGGGATCCGGTTTGCCTTTCTTTGTCATTCCCGCAATGCGGCTTCGCCTTCAATATTTACAGTAGCAGAGCAGTGTCATTCCGACGGAGTTTTGCCGGTGTTAGCAAGGCAAAACGACGAGGAATCTCTTCACGGATTGGACAATAGGAACGTAATATTCCGCCTTGGATGAATTATCCGTGTCGAGATTTCTCAGTCGCACCCTTCGGGCGCTCCATAGAAATAACACACTGCTTCAATGTTTACAGTAGTAGACAAGCATAAACCCGGATGTTTCAACCAAGGCCGGATGTTCCATTGTAGGAGGCTGTCCAAAAAGGCCCAAATCAATATTATGGTCAAATTTCAATATTTTGCAATACCTTTATAATCAATGAATTGCCTTACTCCAAACCTTTAAAAAAAGGATAAATTCAACAAAATTTTTACTTTTTGGACAGCCTCGAAAAGCGATTTATCGCGCGCACCTTATTATCGCGCCAGGGATGGGAGCGGTATGAGCCGATGCCGCGCCGCCGGCCTGCCACGGCGGGGTGACTGACAGCGGGAAGCCGCACCGCCGTGCTATACAGGCCAAGAGCGCGGCGAGGCGAATTTAAGCGGACAGCCCGGCGGGCGCCGCGTGAACGCCGGCGGGTGCGAAAGCGCTCCGTCGTCTTGAAGCAACCGCCGATGCGTGAACGCGTGCGCCCGGGCGCCCGAAAAATGATAATGATAATGACATATACATTATATATATACTTGTCTTGGACGGGGCAAAAAAATACAGGCGGCACAAGGGTTTGATAAACAAAAAAAAGTTCCTATATTTGCACGCCAATTTAAACCATAAAAGAAACCTATGCCTACGATTCAGCAACTTGTAAGGAAAGGCCGCAAGACCATAACCAAGAAGAGTAAATCGGCTGCTTTGCAAGCTAGTCCGCAGAAGCGTGGGGTATGTGTGCGTGTGTATGTAACCTCGCCCAAAAAGCCCAACTCGGCCATGCGTAAGGTGGCCCGTGTGCGCTTGACCAACGGCAATGAGGTGAACGCCTACATCCCCGGTGAAGGACACAACTTGCAGGAGCACTCGATAGTATTGGTTAGAGGCGGAAGGGTAAAAGATTTGCCCGGTGTTCGTTATCACATCATCCGCGGTGCATTGGACACCGCCGGTGTGGAAGGGCGCAAACAGCGCCGCTCGAAATACGGTGCCAAACGACCCAAGAAGTAATTGACCCGAAAAACAAGACGTAAATGAGAAAAGGTAAACCCAAGAAAAGAATACTCGCTCCCGACCCTAAGTTTAACGACCCTTTGGTAACGCGTTTTGTCAATAACCTGATGCGCGAAGGAAAAAAATCCTTGGCCTTCAAGTTGTTTTACGAAGCGCTCGACGTGGTGGAGCAAAAAAAACAGGACGACGAAAAAAGTGCATTGGATATTTGGAAACAAGCTCTGGAAAACGCCATGCCTCACGTGGAAGTGCGTAGCCGGCGTGTGGGTGGGGCCACCTTCCAAATTCCCATGCCCATTCGTCCCGACCGTAAGATTTCGTTGGCCATGAAGTGGTTGATCAAATACGCCCGCGCCCGCAACGAAAAGACCTTCCCGCAAAAATTGGCGGCCGAAATTTTGGCGGCCTACAAGGAAGAAGGCGGCGCGGTGAAAAAGAAAACCGACACCCATCGTATGGCCGAAGCCAACAAAGCATTTTCGCATTTCAGATTTTAAAGTTGTCTAAGACATGGTTAAGGATTTAACGAAAGTTCGGAATATTGGTATTGCCGCACACATCGATGCGGGCAAAACCACCACCACGGAGCGGATTCTCTATTATACGGGTATTTCGCACAAAATAGGCGAAGTGCACGAAGGAGCCGCCACGATGGACTGGATGGAGCAGGAAAAGGAACGCGGTATTACCATCACCTCGGCCGCTACGCGCTGCGAATGGCCCTACCGTGGACAGAAATACCAAATCAACATCATCGACACGCCCGGCCACGTGGACTTTACGGTGGAAGTGGAACGGTCGCTGCGGGTGTTGGACGGTATGGTGGCTTTGTTTAGCGCCGTGGATGGCGTGGAGCCGCAGTCGGAAACCGTTTGGCGTCAGGCCGACAAATACAAGGTGCCCCGGATAGGATTCGTGAACAAAATGGACCGTCAGGGCGCCGATTTTTTTAATGTGGTTCGCCAAGTGAAAGAAATGTTGGGCGGTAACGCCGTTCCGCTGCAAGTGCCCATTGGCGACGAAGCCGATTTCAAAGGCGTGGTGGACTTGATTTCCAAACAAGCTATCATTTGGAACGAAGAGGACATGGGTATGACCTATGAAGTGGTGCCCATTCCCGACGAACTGGTGGATACGGTGGAAGAATACCGCGGCAAACTCATCGAAGCCGTTGCCGAATACGACGAAAACCTGCTGGAAAAATATTTCGAAGACGAAAATTCGATTACCGAAGACGAAATTATCGCCGCCCTGCGTGCCGCCACCATCGACATGTCGATTATTCCCATGTTGGCCGGTTCGGCTTTCAAAAACAAAGGGGTGCAAGCACTTTTGGATGCGGTGATCCGTTTCTTGCCTTCGCCGGTGGATATCGAAGCCATCGAAGGCACCGACCCGCGCACGGGTGAAAAGGTGTATCGCAAGCCCAGCTACGACGATCCCTTTACGGCCTTGGCCTTCAAAATCGCCACCGACCCGTATGTGGGACGATTGGCTTACTTCCGGGTTTATTCGGGTAAACTGAACGCCGGTTCCACGGTGCTCAATACCCGTTCGGGCAAAAAGGAACGTATTTCGCGCATCTATCAGATGCACGCCAACAAGCAGAATCCCATCGAGCAAATCGGAGCCGGAGACATCGGTGCCGGTGTGGGATTCAAGGATATTAAAACCGGCGATACGCTGAGCGACGAAAAACATCCGATTATCCTGGAATCCATGGATTTCCCGGATCCGGTGATCGGTATTGCCGTGGAGCCCAAAACCCAGGCCGATATGGACAAATTGGGTCTGGCCCTTTCCAAATTGGCCGAAGAAGACCCTACGTTCCAAGTGAAAACCGACGAAACCACCGGTCAAACCATTATTTCCGGTATGGGTGAGTTGCACTTGGAAATCATTGTTGATCGGTTAAAGCGGGAATTCAAAGTGGAAGTAAACGTGGGTCAGCCGCGCGTGGAATACAAGGAAGCCCTTACCACGGCTGTTGATCACCGTGAAGTGTATAAAAAACAAACCGGTGGACGCGGTAAATTTGCCGACATCATCTTTACCCTTGAACCCGCCGAGGAAGGGAAAACCGGTTTGGAGTTTATCAACGAAATCAAAGGGGGAAATATTCCGCGCGAATATATTCCTTCGGTGGAAAAAGGTTTCAAGGAAGCCATGCAGTCGGGGCCTTTGGCCGGATTCGAAGTGGAAGGTATGAAAGTAACCCTGAAAGACGGTTCGTTCCACCCTGTGGATTCGGATTCGCTTTCGTTCGAATTGGCGGCCAAATTGGGCTTCAAGGAAGCTGCCCGTAAGGCCAATCCCATTCTGCTGGAACCGATTATGAAACTGGAAGTGGTTACACCCGAAGAAAACATGGGTGATATCATCGGCGACTTGAACCGCCGCCGCGGTCAGGTGCTGAGCATGGACGACCGTTCGGGAGCCAAGGTTATCAAAGCCCATGTGCCGTTGGCCGAAATGTTCGGCTACGTAACGGTGCTGAGGACTTTGTCGTCGGGACGTGCCACGTCGTCTATGGAATTTTCGCACTATGCACCGGCACCCGACAATATAGCCGAAGAGGTTGTTAAAAAAGAAAACGAATAAATCAAAATAGATCATGGCGCAAAAAATCCGTATCAAAATCAAGTCATACGATCATAACTTGGTGGACAAGGCGGCCCAAAAAATCGTTAAAACCGTCAAGGACACCGGAGCCGTGGTAAACGGTCCCATTCCTTTGCCCACCCGGAAGCGTATTTTTACGGTGTTGCGTTCGCCGCACGTAAACAAAAAGTCGCGCGAACAATTCCAACTGAATACGCACAAACGCCTGCTGGACATTTACGGTTCGTCGAGCAAAACCATCAACGAACTGATGAAACTGGAATTGCCCAGCGGTGTGGATGTGGAAATCAAAATCTAAATTGTATAAAACTTAACCGAAATGCCAGGATTAATAGGGAGAAAAATCGGGATGACCAGCATTTTTGACGAAAACGGGAAGAATATTCCCGTGACGGTGATTGAGGTCGGTCCCAATTATGTTACCCAAGTCAGAACCAAGGAAAAAGACGGGTACGAAGCGTTGCAACTTGGTTTCGATGACAAGAAAGAAAAGCGTACTACCAAACCGCTCAAAGGACATTTTTCCAAGGCGGGGGTTACGCCCAAACGAAAGTTAGTCGAATTCCAAGGATTTGAGAAAGAATATCAACCGGGTGACGAAATCCGCGTTGAAGATGTTTTCGTCGAAGGCGAATATGTAGACGTTACGGGAACATCCAAAGGGAAAGGTTTTCAAGGTGTTGTAAAACGTCACGGTTTCGGCGGTGTGGGCCAAGCCACGCACGGTCAGCATAACCGTCTGCGTGCACCGGGTTCCATCGGAGCTTCGGCCGACCCTTCTCGCGTGTTCAAAGGCATGCGTATGGCCGGCCGTATGGGGAACAAGCGGGTAACGGTGCAGAACCTGCAAGTGATGAAAATCATTCCGGAAAAGAATTTGTTGATTGTCAAGGGCAATGTTCCCGGGCATAAAAAATCCTATGTAATAATCAAGAAGTGATGAAACTGAAAGTTTACAACATACAAGGCGAAGATACCGGACGAACCGTGGAATTGGCCGATGAGATTTTCGGCATCGAGCCCAACGAACACGCCATTTATTTGGATGTAAAACAATATTTGGCCAACCGCCGTCAGGGCACCCACAAGGCCAAGGAACGCGGTGAAGTTGCCGGTAGTACACGCAAAATCAAACGTCAGAAGGGAACGGGTACGGCTCGCGCCGGTAGCATCAAAAACCCTTTGTTCCGCGGCGGTGGACGTATTTTCGGTCCGCGTCCGCGCAGCTACCGTTTCAAACTGAACAAAAAAGTAAAACGCTTGGCCCGTAAATCGGCCCTGAGCTATATGGCCAAAGCGGGAAAAATCAAAGTGGTGGAAGACTTCGATATGGAAGCACCCAAAACCAAGGAGTTCGTTCAAATCTTGCAAAATTTGCAAGTGGGCAACGAAAAATCCTTGTTCGTGTTGGATGAATTGAAAAATAACGTATATTTGTCATCGCGCAATTTACCGACGGTTAAGCTTGTAAGAGGTTCGGATTTAAATACTTACACAATTTTAAATGCCGAAAATATCATTCTGAGCGAGCCGGCGGTCGCGCAAATTGAAGCGATACTGAAAAAATAAACGAACGATGGGGATTATTAAAGAACCGATATTGACCGAAAAGGTGGTGAACCAGACCGATAAGTTTAACCGCTACGGCTTTATTGTGGATTTGCATGCCAACAAAATTCAAATCAAAAAAGCCGTCGAAGAGATGTATGGAGTGGAAGTGGTTAAGGTCAACACCATGATTTATCCGGCCAAAACCAAACTGAAATACACCAAACAGGGTATTCAGGAAAGCAAACGCGGGGCCTTTAAGAAAGCCATCGTGGAGTTGAAAGAAGGTCAAAGTATAGATTTTTTTAATCAATAAGCCGATAACCCATGGGAGTACGTAAACTCAAACCGACCACGCCCGGACAGCGCTTTCGCATTGTCAACGATTTTTCGGCCGTTACTACGGACAAGCCCGAAAAATCCTTGTTGGCACCCAAGAAAAGTACCGGTGGTCGCAATAATAAGGGCCGGATGACTTCACGCTATCGTGGCGGAGGTCATAAGCGCCGTTACCGTATTATTGATTTCAAACGGGATAAATTCAATATTCCCGCCACGGTCAAAACCATCGAATACGACCCTAACCGGTCGGCGTTCATTGCATTGGTGGTTTATGCCGACGGAGAAAAACGTTATATTATCGCTCCTTCGGAGATCAAGCCGGGAGACAAAATCATTAGCGGTGAAAAAGTGCCTGCCGAAGTGGGTAACGCCATGCCCATGAAGAACATTCCGCTGGGTACCATCATTCACAATATCGAAATGCACCCCGGCAAGGGTGCCGCATTGGCCCGTAGTGCCGGAACCTTTGCTCAATTGATGGCCAAAGAAGGCAAGTACGTGGTCATTAAATTGCCTTCGGGTGAAACGCGTTTGGTATTGGGTGCCGGAATGGCTACCATCGGCGTGGTATCGAATAGCGACCATCAATTGGAGCAATCCGGAAAGGCCGGACGTTCGCGCTGGTTGGGACGTCGTCCGCGCACACGTGGTGTGGCTATGAACCCGGTGGATCACCCGATGGGTGGTGGTGAAGGACGCGCTTCGGGCGGACACCCGCGTTCGCGTAAAGGGATTCCTGCCAAAGGATATAAGACCCGTAATAAGAAAAAATACAGTAACAAATATATTTTGGAACGTAGAAAGAAATAAGCTATGGCGAGATCGTTAAAAAAAGGACCGTACGTTCATTATAAACTGGAACGCAAGATCCGGAAAAATATCGAATCGGGTAAGAAGGAAGTGATCAAAACCTGGTCGCGCGCTTCGATGATTACACCCGATTTTATCGGACAAACCATTGCGGTGTATAACGGGCGGCAATTTATTCCCGTATATATCACCGAAAATATGGTGGAACATAAATTGGGAGAATTCGCGCCTACGCGTACGTTCCGCGGTCATGCCGGCGCCAAAAACAAAGGAAAAAAACGCTAAGCCATGGGACGAAGAAAGTATGAAATGGCCCAACGCTTGAAGGCCGAAAAAAAATCCCGCGTGATAGCCAAGCTGAAAAATCACCGGATTTCGGCCCGCAAAACCCGTTTGGTGGCCGATTTGATTCGCGGAAAAGAAGTAAACAAGGCCTTGGCCATATTGCGTTTTACGCGTAAAGCCAGTGCGCCGTTTATCGAAAAATTGTTGGTTAGCGCCATTAACAATTGGGAACAAAAAAATCCGGATCGTTCGTTGGACGATGTGGAATTGTTTGTCAAGGAAATCAAGGTGGACGAAGCGGGTATGCTCAAACGCATTCAACCTGCACCGCAAGGCCGTGCGCACCGTATTCGTAAGCGTATGAGTCATATCACCATCGAATTGGGCGAAAAACTAATGGAATCGGAAAATAATTAATTGATATGGGACAAAAGACAAATCCGATAGGCAACCGCTTGGGTATCATCAAAGGATGGGACTCCATGTGGTATGGCGGAAAAAATTATGCCGATAAAATCGAGGAAGATTACAAAATCCGCGAGTTTATCAAAAAAGAAGTGCGCAAACTGGCCAAAACCAATATTATTTCGCATATCTACATCGACCGTTCGTCAAAATTGATAACCGTAACCATTACCACCGAACGTCCGGGAATTATCATCGGTAAGGGCGGAAAAGAAGTCGATGAATTGAAAAACAAATTGCAAAAACTTACGGGCAAGGACGTACAAGTAAACATTTTTGAAATTCGCCGTCCGGAATTGGACGCCACGCTGGTGGCCCAAAACATTGCCCGTCAGATCGAAAATCGTATTTCTTACCGTAGGGCTATTAAGAATGCCATTGGTGCGACCATGCGGATGAAAGCCGAAGGTATCAAGGTGCAGATTTCGGGCAGATTGAACGGTGCCGAAATGGCACGAACCGAAACCTATATGGACGGTCGTGTACCTTTGTCCACTTTTCGTGCCGACATCGATTATGCCCTGCGCGAAGCCCATACCACCTACGGACGCATCGGCGTGAAGGTGTGGATTATGAAAGGAGAGGTTTACGGGAAACGTGATTTGAATCCGCTGGTAGGTTTCAATCAATCCGAGAAAAAACGCGGACGAGGCAAACGTCGTCGATAAATAAATACGAGAAGCTATGTTACAACCGAAGAAATACAAATACCGCAAACAGCAAAAAGGCCGCATGAAAGGCAATTCGCAACGGGGGCACCGTTTGGCGTTCGGCATGTACGGTATCAAATCCTTGGAGAGTTCCTGGATTACCGCCCGTCAAATCGAAGCGGCCCGTGTTGCGGCCACGCGTTATATGAAACGTGAGGGTCAGCTGTGGATTAAAATATTTCCCGATAAACCCATCACCAAAAAGCCTTTGGAAGTGCGTATGGGTAAAGGTAAAGGGAATGTGGAATATTGGGCCGCCGTGGTTAAGCCGGGCCGTGTACTTTTTGAAGTGGACGGCGTACCCGAAGATGTAGCCCGTGAAGCACTCCGTTTGGCCGCGCAAAAATTGCCGGTGAAAACGAAATTTATTGTTGCTCCCGAAATTGCTAAAAAGTAAGCAAGATGAAAATGGAAGAAATACGCCGAATGGACGACGCCGATTTGTTGGAACAAATCCGGAATATGAAAAAAAAATATGAGCAGTTGCGCATTTTGCACAAAGTGCAACCGCTCGAAGACCCGCTGGAAATACGCCGGATGCGTCGAACCATTGCCCGTTTGTTAACCGAAAAAAATGCACGGGGTTTAAAATAAGATTAGTCCATGGAACAGAAAAGAAATTTACGTAAAGAACGTGTGGGGATCGTTACCTCCAATAAAATGGATAAATCGGTAGTGGTTACCGAGGTAAAAAAGGTAAAGCATCCCAAATATCATAAATTCGTCTTGCGCCGTAAGAAATATATGGCTCATGACGAAAAGAATGATGCCAACATAGGGGACAAGGTCCGCATTATGGAAACCCGTCCTTTGAGCAAAAACAAAAGGTGGAGAATTGTAGAAATAATCGAAAGAGCCAAGTAAGATGATACAGCAAGAATCACGTGTGAAAGTAGCCGACAATACCGGAGCCAAAGAGGCCTTGGTCATTCGTGTGTTGGGTGGTACGCGCAAGCGTTACGCGTCCATCGGCGACAAGGTGGTAGTTACCGTCAAGCAAGCAACGCCCAACGGAAGTGTGAAGAAGGGACAAATTTCTACCGGTGTGGTTGTACGCACCCGTAAAGAAGTCCGTCGTCCCGACGGTTCCTACATCCGTTTCGACGACAACGCCATTGTGTTGCTTAATCCGCAAAACGAAATGCGCGGTACGCGTGTGTTCGGACCGGTGGCCCGCGAATTGCGCGACAAGCAGTATACCAAAATCATCTCCCTGGCTTCGGAAGTATTGTAAAAAACGCAAGAGGAATGAAAAAGTTTAAAATAAAATCCGGAGATACGGTTCGCGTGATGTCCGGAAAGGACCGCGGAAAGACCGGAACGGTGATCAAAGTGATTCGCGATAAAGACCGCGTTTTGGTCGAAGGTGTGAACATTATTACCAAACGTGTAAAACCGACGGCCGAAAACCCTCAGGGAGGTTTGGTGGAAAAAGAAGCCCCCATACATATTTCCAACGTGATGTTGGTTGACCCGAAAAAAGGTGTGCCTACGCGTGTGGGCTATAAAATCAAAGACGGAAAGAAAGTAAGATATTCCAAAAAAACCGGTGAAGAAATTTAAGCCATGAATTACGAACCCAGACTGAAAAAAGAATACCGGGAACACATCATCGATGCCATGATGAAGGAGTTCGGGTATAAGAATAAAATGCAGGTGCCGCGACTAAAAAAAATTGTGATTAGTCGTGGGGTAGGGAAAGCCACACAAGATAAAAAATTGGTTGACTACGCCGTGGAAGAATTGACCGCCATTGCCGGACAAAAGGCCGTTCCCACCATTTCCAAAAAAGACGTGGCATCCTTTAAATTGCGCCGTGGAATGCCTATTGGTGCCAAGGTTACCCTGCGCCGCGACCGCATGTATGAATTCCTGGATCGATTGATTACTGTGGCATTGCCGCGTGTACGTGATTTTCAGGGTATCAAACGCGATGCTTTCGACGGCCGCGGAAATTATAATCTCGGGATCACCGAACAAATCATTTTCCCGGAAATCGATTTTGACAAAATCCACAGCATTGCCGGCATGGACATTACGTTCGTTACTTCGGCAAAAACCGATAAAGAAGCTTTTGCTTTGTTGGACAAATTAGGATTACCTTTCAAAAAGAAAAAATAAATTATGGCCAAAGAATCCATGAAGGCCCGTGAACGTAAACGGGCAAAGTTGATAGCCAAATATGCCGAAAAACGCCGGGCGCTCAAAGAAGCCGGTGATTGGGAGGGATTGCAAAAACTTCCCAAGAACGCTTCGCCCATTCGTTATCATAATCGTTGTAGTATAACTGGACGCCCGCGCGGTTATATGCGATTGTTCGGAATTTCACGTGTAACTTTCCGCGAAATGGCCAACCAAGGCCTTATTCCGGGGGTAAAAAAAGCCAGCTGGTAAAAAGATACGACTATGCATACAGATCCGATAGCAGATTATTTGACGCGTATCCGGAACGCCCAAGCGGCCGGACACCGGGTGGTGCGCATCCCGGCTTCGAAAATCAAAGAAGCCATTACCGAAATACTCTACGACCAAGGGTACATTCGCAAATACAAAACCGAAACCGATGAAAACGGACACAAGGTGATCAAAATCGCCTTGAAATATGACGAACACGGCGAACCGGTGATCAAAGGACTCAAACGGGTGAGTACACCGGGTTTGCGTAAATATGCCGGAGTGGATAAATTGCCCAAAGTGATGAACGGGTTGGGCATTGCCATCGTTTCCACATCCAAAGGCATTATGACCGACAAAAAAGCCCGCCGGGAAAATGTAGGCGGAGAAATTATCGCATTTGTTTATTAACAGAAAACAAGCAAAATGTCACGAATAGGATTCAAACCGGTTGATATTCCCGCCAATGTGCAAGTGCAATTGGATGGAGATGTACTGAAAGTCAAAGGCCCTTTGGGCGAATTGGAACAAGTGATTAAAGACGTAGAGTTGGATATTCAGGAAAATGTTATCCATGTTAAACGGCTTTCGGAGTCCAAGCATCATCGTTCCATGCATGGCTTGTATCGTTCTTTGATTTTCAATATGGTCAAAGGCGTTTCCGAAGGTTGGGAAATTAGCTTGGAATTGGTGGGTGTGGGTTACCGGGCTTCCAACCAGGGCCAAATATTGGATTTGGCACTTGGGTTTTCCCATAATATATTGTTTGCCCTCCCACCCGAAGTAAAAGTGGAAACTTTTTCCGAGAAAGGAAAAAATCCCATCATTAAGCTCAAATCACACGATAAGCAATTGGTGGGACAGGTAGCGGCCAAAATCCGGTCGTTGCGTAAGCCCGAACCTTATAAAGGTAAGGGTGTACGTTATGTAGGCGAAGAAATCAGACGTAAAGCGGGTAAAACCGCCTAATCATAAAGGATAAGGAGTTATGGGAATTACACAATTGGAGAAAAAGGAACGAATTCGCCGGCGTGTGCGCAAAAAAATCAGCGGCACGGCCGAGCGCCCGCGGTTGTCGGTGTTTCGTAGCAATAAAGAAATTTATGCTCAATTAATCGATGACGATGCCGGGCATACCCTGGCGGCCGCATCGTCGCGCGATAAAGATATTGCCGGCAAAGAAGGAACCAAAACACAAAAAGCCGAAATGGTGGGCGAAAAAATTGCCAAATTGGCTATGGAAAAAGGGATCGAAAAAGTGGTATTCGATCGCGGAACGCATATTTATCATGGTCGCATTAAGGCCTTGGCCGAAGGTGCACGCAAAGGAGGTTTAAAATTTTAGATTATGCTGAACAAATATAAAAGTGTAACACGAACAAATCCCGCCGGTTTGGAATTACAAGACCGGTTGGTGGCTGTCAACCGGGTAACCAAGGTTACCAAAGGTGGCCGCACTTTCAGTTTTTCGGCCATTGTGGTGGTGGGTAATGGTAATGGCGTAGTGGGTTTTGGTGTGGGTAAAGCCAAAGAGGTACCCGATGCCATTCAAAAAGCCATTGAAAACGCCAAGAAAAATCTGGTCAAAGTTCCGGTCTTGAAAGGAACCGTTCCACATGAACAATATGGAAAATACGGTGGAGCCCGGGTGCTTATCAAACCGGCTTCCGAAGGTACGGGAGTTATAGCCGGAGGAGCAATCCGTGCCGTTTTGGAATCGGCCGGTGTGCATAACGTGCTAACCAAATCCTTGGGTTCGTCTAACCCCCACAACGTGGTAAAAGCAACCATGGATGCACTGCTCAAAATGCGGGATCCCTACACGGTTGCCCGTCAACGCGGAATATCGGTAGAAAAAGTGTTTAACGGTTAAGATCTAGGGCATGAAAAAAGTAGTTGTAACCAAAATTCGTAGCACGATCAAGCGTCCCAAGGACCAAAAATTGACCATGGAAGCCCTTGGATTGCGTAAGATCGGTCAATCGCGTGAATTTACATTGACACCTCAAATCCAGGGGATGATCAATAAAGTACGACATTTGATTAAGGTAGAAGAAAAATAATCAGGAAAACGATGAGCAAATTATTATCGCAACTGAAACCTGCCAAAGGTTCGAAGCATAAAGAAAAACGTATCGGACGCGGCGAAGGATCCAAGAAAGGGGGAACTTCGGGTCGCGGACACAAAGGGGCCAAATCGCGTTCGGGTTATTCGCGTACACCCGGATTCGAAGGCGGACAAATGCCGCTTTACCGCCGTGTGCCTAAATTCGGATTCCGCAACCCCAACCGTGTGGAATATGTTCCGCTCAACTTGCAAACCGTTCAGGAATGGGTGGACAAGGGCCGAATCACCGACACGGTGGATATGGATATGTTGTACGAAATGAAGTTTATTTCCAAAACCGACAAGGTAAAACTATTGGCCAAAGGCGAACTCAAAAGCCCGGTAACCATCAAGGTAAACAAGGCTTCAAAAAAAGCAATCGAAGCCGTGGAGAAAGCCGGCGGCAAAGTGGAACTCGTTTAAACATTGACCGATGAACAAATTTTTGGAAAGTCTTAAATCCGTAAAATGGTTGAGCCCGCTGGTGGCAATTTGGGAAATCAAAGAATTGCGCCAAAAGATCCTGTTTACCATCGGGCTGATTATCGTATATCGTTTTGGAGCACAGGTAACCTTGCCGGGCATTGATCCTATGAAGTTGGAAAGTTTGGCCAAACAGGCCACGGGAAACCCTTTGCTTGACTTGTTGAACCAATTTACGGGTGGCGCTTTTTCCAAAGCATCGGTGTTTGCCTTGGGGGTTATGCCCTATATTTCGGCATCCATTATCGTTCAGTTGATGGGTATTGCCGTTCCGTACATTCAGAAACTACAAAAGCAGGGCGAAAGCGGCCGGAAAAAGATTACACAAATTACGCGTTATTTGACCATTGCGGTAACCTTGGTACAAGGTCCCGGTTATTTGTTTAACCTGCATCGTATTTTGCCGCGCGAGGCTTTTCTGTTGCCCGATTCGCTGTTTGTGCCCGCTTCGTTGATTATTCTTTCCACGGGAACCATTTTTGCCATGTGGCTGGGTGAACGTATTACCGACAAAGGAATCGGCAACGGTATTTCCATACTGATTATGGTGGGTATTATAGCCCGCATGCCCGCATCGTTGATGCAAGAATTTACCAATAGAGTTACGCAACAACAAGGCGGCTTGATGTTGCTTTTGTTTGAAGTGGTGGTATGGTTGGGCGTTATTGCTTTGAGTATATATTTGGTGCGAGCTTACCGTCCGGTACCGGTGCAATATGCGCGACGAACCGTTGGCGGTGGTTTTGAGAAAAACATTTTTGGCGCGCGTCAGTATATTCCTTTAAAATTGAATGCCGCCGGAGTAATGCCTATCATTTTTGCCCAAGCCATTATGTTTATTCCGCCTCTGCTGGTATCCTTTTCGGATTCGGCATGGGCCAAGAATATGCAAACAATTTTTAGTAATATCTTCGGAGTTTGGTACAATGTTGTGTTTGGCTTGATGGTTATTTTGTTCACCTATTTCTATACGGCCATCACTGTTCAAACCAATCAAATTGCCGAAGACCTTAAACGAAACGGCGGCTTTATTCCCGGCATCAAGCCCGGAACGCAAACCGCCGAATATCTGGATGATATTTTGTCCAAAATCACTTTGCCGGGATCCATATTCCTGGCCATTATCGCCATTTTACCGATTTTTGCATACCACCTTTTCCGCATGCAACAGGGATGGGCGATGTTCTACGGTGGCACATCCTTGCTGATTATGGTGGGGGTGGCCATTGACACCATTCAACAAATCGAAGCGTATTTGTTGAACAGGCAGTACGATCAATTGATGAAATCCGGACGTCGAAGAAGATTATAGGCAAGATGGCAAAGAAGAAAGCAATCAAGGTTGACGGAAAGATCATCGAGGCATTGTCCAATGCGATGTTCCGGGTGGAATTGGAAAACGGGCACGTTATTACGGCTCACATTTCCGGGAAAATGCGGATGCACTACATCCGTTTGCTTCCCGGCGACCGTGTGGCGGTGGAACTCAGCCCGTACGACTTGACCAAAGGTCGCATAACCTATCGTTATTAATCAAAAAAAGAGGATAAACCGATGAAAGTAAGAGCATCCGTAAAAAAACGAAGTCCGGAAGACAAAATCGTCCGTCGCAAAGGACGGATTTATGTAATCAATAAGAAAAATCCCAAACACAAACAAAGACAAGGATAACTATGGCACGTATTGCAGGAGTAGACCTTCCCAAAAACAAAAGAGCCGAAATAGCATTGACGTATATTTTCGGCGTGGGACGTAGCCGGGCACGAGAAATTTTGACCAAGGCCGGTGTGGACTTTGACAAAAAAGTTAAAGACTGGGACGACCATGACATAGCGTCGATCCGTAAAGTGATTGCCGATTATAAGATTGAGGGAGCCCTGCGCTCCGAAATTCAGATGAACATCAAGCGTTTGATGGACATCGGTAGCTATCGCGGAATTCGTCACCGTTTAGGCTTGCCTTTGCGCGGTCAGAAAACCAAAAACAATTCGCGTACGCGTAAGGGTAAACGAAAAACCGTAGCCAACAAGAAAAAAGCAACCAAATAATCTGTAAAAGTCAGCGAGCGTTATGGCAAAATCCAATGTAAAAAAACGTAAAGTAAAGGTTGATCCGGTGGGTCAGGCACACATCCAATCCACCTTCAACAATATTATCATTACCCTGACCAACAACAAAGGCGAAGTTATTGCCTGGTCGTCGGCCGGTAAAATGGGTTTCAAGGGTTCCAAGAAAAACACACCCTATGCCGCCCAGGTAGCCGCCGAAGATGCCGCCAAGGCGGCCTATGATGCCGGTTTGCGCCGTGTGCGCGTTTTTGTCAAAGGACCTGGCAACGGCCGCGAATCGGCTATTCGTACCATTCATAACAATGGTATCGAGGTATTTGAAATTGTGGACGTAACACCGATTCCGCACAACGGTTGTCGTCCGCCCAAACGACGAAGGGTTTAATTCGTATTTTATTAAAACAGCAAAAGCATTATGGCACGATACAGAGGACCAAAAACCAAAATTGCAAGACGATTCGGCGAACCGATTTTCGGACCCGATAAATATTTCGAACGCCGGAAATATCCGCCCGGACAACACGGCTTGATGCGTAAACGCCGTAAGCGTTCGCAATATGCCATTCAGTTGAACGAAAAAATGAAGGCCAAATTCATCTACGGCATTCTGGAAAAACAATTCAAAAACCTGTTCAAAAAAGCCGCTGCCGCGGGTGGAAATACCGGGGAAGTATTGCTCCAACTCTTGGAGTCGCGTTTGGACAATGTGGTTTACCGTATGGGTATTGCTCCTTCGCGACGTGCGGCCCGTCAATTGGTATCGCACCGGCATATTACGGTCAACGGTGAGGTGGTGAATATTCCGTCCTACACTTTGCGTCCGGGTGATGTGGTGGGCGTGCGCGAAAAATCCAAATCGCTTCAAGTGATTCAAGAAAGCTTGGCCGATAAGCGCAATGCCTACGAATGGCTCACCTGGGACAGCGAAAAAATGGAAGGCGTGTTTACCAACCGTCCCGAACGCGAACAAATTCCCGAAAATATCGAGGAACACCTGATTGTGGAATTGTATTCCAAATAATCCTTAAATTAAAAATTAGACAATGGCTGAATTAATCAAAGATTTTCAAAGGCCTGATAAAGTTACCCAGCTTGAAGCCAAAGGCAACAAAGGTTCCTTCGAATTCAAACCTTTGGAGCCGGGCTACGGGCTTACCATCGGAAACGCTTTGCGACGGGTATTGTTGTCGTCCTTGGAGGGCTTTGCCATTACTTCGGTGCGTATTATGGGGGTTGATCATGAGTTTAGCACCATCCCGGGTGTTATCGAAGACGTTACGCAAATTCTTTTGAATTTGAAACAAATTCGTTTCAAACAAAAAAGCGAAGGTGT
>JALWYR010000138.1 GCA_027003085.1 Flavobacteriales bacterium | reverse complement strand
GAATTTTTGTTACCCGCCCAACGGAATTATTATGCCGATTGGCGGAATATTGAGTAAAGTGCCCTCAGAACAAAGGTTCGGTCATTTCTGCCGGCTTGGAAAGCCCCAATAATTTCAGTAGCGTAGGCGCCACGTTGGCCAGGATGCCGTTTTTTAGTTGAGGTTGAATGTGTTTGCTGACCAAAATCACCGGAACGGGATTGGTGGTGTGGGCCGTGTTGGGCGAGCCGTCGGGGTTGATCATTTTGTCGGCATTGCCGTGGTCGGCAAGGATGATGATATCATAGCCCTTGTCCAGGGCCAAAGGCACTAGCCGGCTCAAATTCTTGTCCACCGTTTCCACGGCCTTGACGGCGGCATCGAAATCGCCGGTGTGGCCCACCATGTCGCCGTTGGCGTAGTTGAGCACCACCAAATCGGGCGGGTCTTTGCGCAGGCGTTCCATTAGGGCGTCGGTTACTTCGTTGGCGCTCATTTCGGGTTTCAGGTCGTAGGTGGCCACTTTGGGCGAAGGAATCAATATGCGCGATTCGCCCGGGAAAGGTTCTTCGCGCATGCCCGAAAAGAAAAAGGTAACATGCGGATATTTTTCGGTTTCGGCGATGCGGAGTTGGGTTTTACCCGCCCTGGATACCAGTTCGCCCAAGGTGTTCCGCAAGTCTTCCTTGGGGAAAACCACGTGGATGTTTTTAAACGTATCGTCGTAATTGGTCATCGTAACGAAGTAGAGCGGTAGTTTATGCATACCGTATTGGGGAAAATCCTCTTGCGAAAGCGCACGTGTGAGTTGGCGTCCGCGGTCGGTGCGGAAGTTGAAAAATATCACCACATCGCCGGGTTCGATTTTTGCAATGGGATTTCCGTTTTGGTCCACATGCACAATGGGTTCGATAAATTCGTCGGTAACGCCGCGGTCGTAGCTTTCGCGGATGGCTTGCAATAGGTCGGTGGCCGGATGTCCTTGGCCGTTTACCAAGGCGTTGTAGGCCTTGGCGATGCGTTGCCAACGCCGGTCGCGGTCCATGGCGTAGTATCGGCCCGTAACCGTGGCGATTTGTGCGTTTTTGTCGCGGATAAAGTTTTGCAAATCGCGGATAAAGCCCAGTCCCGAATGCGGGTCCACATCGCGGCCGTCGGTAAAGGCGTGGATGTAAACCGGCACGCCGTATTTTTGTGCCATATCAATCAGGGCGAACAGATGCTTGATGTGCGAATGCACGCCACCATCGGATACCAAACCCAACAAATGCACCTTTTTGCCGTGTTCACGGGCATATTCAAAGGCCTTGCGCAGCGTTTCGTTACCGAAAAACGAGCCGTCGTCGATGGCTTTGTTGATTTTGACCAAATCCTGATACACGATACGTCCGGCACCCAGGTTCATATGACCCACTTCGGAATTGCCCATTTGCCCTTCGGGAAGGCCCACATTCAGCCCGTCGGTGCGGAGCGTGGCATGCGGATATTTTTTCCAAAGCATATCCATAAAAGGCGTATCGGCCCGCGCAATGGCCGACACTTTGGGGTCG
>JALWYR010000137.1 GCA_027003085.1 Flavobacteriales bacterium | reverse complement strand
TTCGGTTCCCGGCTTTTCGGGCAAATCGAACATGGTGTCGCGTAATATCAATTCGGTAAGCGCACGCAATCCGCGGGCACCCAACCGGAATCGATAGGCCGTGTCGACAATCATATCCAATGCTTCGCCGGTAAATTTCAGTTCGATATTGTCCAAAGCAAACAGATATTGGTATTGTTTTATTAACGCATTTTTGGGTTGTGTTAGTATGTTTTTTAGCGCTTTTTTGTCCAAAGGGTCCAGATGGGTAATCACAGGCAGCCGTCCGATAATTTCGGGAATCAGTCCGAATTTTCGCACATCTTCGGGGGTAACGTAGCGGAGCAAATTTTCATCGCTAATTTTTTGACGCGACCGGTTTTGATAGCCCACGGCTTGTTTGTTCAAACGCTTGGCAATAATTTTTTCCAATCCGTCGAAGGCCCCGCCGGCAATGAAAAGGATATTGCTTGTGTCCACCTTGATAAATTCCTGCATGGGATGTTTTCGTCCGCCCTTGGGCGGCACATTTACCACGCTGCCTTCCAGGAGTTTGAGCAAGGCCTGCTGAACCCCTTCGCCCGACACATCGCGGGTGATGGAGGGATTGTCGCCTTTGCGTGCGATTTTATCGATTTCGTCGATAAAAACAATGCCTTGCTGGGCACGTTCCACATCGTAGTCGGCCGCTTGCAGCAAACGGGTCAGGATGGTTTCCACGTCTTCGCCCACATAGCCCGCTTGGGTAAGCACGGTGGCATCGGCAATGGCAAACGGAACATCCAGGAGTTTGGCAATACTCCGGGCAATGAGCGTTTTACCGGTGCCGGTGGGCCCGATCATCAGGATGTTACTTTTTTCAAGTTCCACATCCTCGGCGGGCTTACGGGCCGAAAATATACGTTTGTAGTGATTATACACCGCCACGGAAATGGTCTTTTTGGCCTCATCCTGACCTATGACGTATTGGCTGAGAAACTCGTAGATTTCCTTGGGTTTGAGTATTTTCGGCGGTGTTTGATTTTGGCTGCGAGCTTCATGTTCCTTGTGCAGGGCATCGATCATTTGACGGGCCTCTTCCACACAATTATCACAAATGGCCACGCCATCGGCGCCATGGATAAGTATGTCCACCTCGTTGGAATCGCGCCCGCAAAAAGAGCAAAAACGGCTATATGTTTCGTTCGAACTCATTAGGCTTTGTTACGTTCCAAAACTTCGTCCACCATACCATAGGCCAAAGCCTCGTCGGCACGCATCCAGTAATCGCGGTCGGCGTCGGCTTCGATTTTTTCTTTGGGTTGGCCGGTGTGTTTGCTCAGAATTTCGTAGAGTTCATCTTTGAGCCGTAGAATTTCACGGGCCGTAATTTCGATATCCGACGCTTGTCCTTGCACGCCACCCAAAGGTTGATGAATCATCACACGCGTATGGGGCAAGGCCGAACGCTTGCCTTTGGCGCCGGCAGCAAGCAAAATGGCAGCCATCGATGCGGCCATACCCGTGCAAATGGTGGCCACATCGGGTTTGATGTATTGCATGGTGTCGTAG
>JALWYR010000136.1 GCA_027003085.1 Flavobacteriales bacterium | reverse complement strand
AGGAACAGATTTTTCCGCGCGATTTGTTCAAAAAGCTGGGCGAATTGGGATTTATGGGCGTTACGATACCTGAGCAATACGGCGGTTCGGGGATGAGTTATCAGGATTATGTAACGGTGGTGGATGTTTTGTCGCAATACGATCCTGCGATCGGATTATCGGTGGCGGCACATAATTCGCTTTGCACCAATCATATTTATGAGTTTGGCAACGAGGAACAACGCCGGCGTTGGTTGCCCAAGCTGGCATCGGGGCAGTGGATCGGCGCTTGGGGCCTGACCGAGCATAATACCGGTTCGGACGCCGGCGCCATGAGCACCACGGCGGTGGAAGACGGGGATGATTATGTGCTGAACGGAGCCAAGAATTTTATCACCCACGGGCGCAGTGCCGAGGTGGCGGTTGTGCTGGCACGGACGGGCCCAAAGAACACGCGCAACAATGCCACGGCTTTTGTGGTGGAACGCGGAACGCCGGGTTTTTCGGCCGGAAAAAAGGAAAACAAACTGGGTATGCGTGCTTCGGAAACGGCCGAGATGATTTTTGACAACTGCCGGGTGCCCAAGACGAATATTTTGGGCAAGGTGGGCGAGGGCTTTAAACAAGCGCTCAAAATTCTTGACGGCGGTCGCATTTCGATAGGGGCCAATGCTTTGGGTATTGCCAAGGGCGCCTACGAAGCCGCACGGCGCTATGCACAGGAAAGGCATCAGTTCGGGCGGCCCATTGCTTCGTTTCAGGCCATTGCCTTTATGCTGGCCGATATGGCCACCCAAATCGATGCGGCGGAATTGCTCATCCGCAAGGCGGCCTATTTGAAAGACCTGGGCAAGCGACTGACCAAGGAAGGTGCTATGGCCAAACTGTTTGCTTCGGAAATCAGCGTGCGCGTTGCCGAGAATGCCGTGCAAATTTTCGGCGGCTACGGTTATACCAAAGATTTTCCGGTGGAAAAATTTTACCGCGATGCCAAACTAACCACCATTGGTGAAGGCACGTCCGAAATTCAACGCTTGGTGATTTCGCGGCAGATTTTGAAGTAGGGATGGTATTTTAGGAATGAGAACGATTCCACGGGTGATTAAGATACGGATGATCAAACGGTTAGGTTTTAAGTTTGTTATTTTGTATCAGATAGCTTGCGAAAAACAGTACTTTTCAGATAAAAAACATGAAAAAATTCAACCGTAATTCAACACCCCTTTGAGTTGTATTTACCAATTGAATTTACAGGTTTAAGGCCTTCAATAAAATAGTATATACTTTCAAAAATATTTATTAAACTTAAAAAAATGACTTAAAAATGTCTTTTTAGTGAACTGAAAATCGAATTTTAACCACATAAAACAGGAATATTTGAATCCAACTCGGTTGAATAAATGGATTTTATGAACAATAAATATTTTCAATCATTGTTGTCCGGTTAAAGAACGGAACGCGAAATTTTTAATGTTAAGTCATTGAAAATCAATTACCGTGCATTGTAATTTTAAAAATAACCCCCCAATGTTGGAAATAGTGAGTTTTCATAGCGTT
>JALWYR010000135.1 GCA_027003085.1 Flavobacteriales bacterium | reverse complement strand
GTCAGGAGCGGACGAAAGGTTGAAATAAAGATGTACAAGGATTATTACTACAAAGGGAACTGGTTGAAACTTGCCGCCCTATTGGTAACAGCCTAAGAAAAATCCAAAAAATTATCAACAAATTCACAGGCTTGATAACCTTAGCGGGAGGAGTATATCCATTTGAAAAAATTTCTTTTAAATTTAACAGATTTAACGCACTAAAACCTTTCTTCTCTTTCAAATCTCCTTTTCAAGCCGCAAAAAAACGAGATAAATCAAAACCAACCCGGTTGAATTATTGATTTTTATGCGATAATATTTTCAATTTAGATTTTTAGGTTTAATAATTTCCGGTATGGGTTAAACAACCATATTACAATTGGTGGAGGTTTTGGCATCGTCCCATATGCTTCACCACTTTGGCTAAACATAAAAGCCGCCTATCCCATAGTGAAAAATGGCTTATCTGTAAATTTTGGCCTAACTTCTTATAATTTTATCTACGATGAACCGGATTTCGATGATAAGGGAAATATTACATATCACAAACGTTTTTCTCTCATTCCGGTTCCCTTAACTTCTTTCGGGCTTACCCTGGGAAATTTTCGCAATAATTTAAGTATCAATTACTATTTTTTCCCAATTGGTTCTCCTCTCTTGAACCCCTCATACTTTATTATTTCCGGAAAAGTTCAAATTACTCCCAGGACTTCTTTTATAATGGATAATGAAATTGTGATTGGTTATTTGGGCATATACGGTTTTCGTACCGCCGCTCGCAGGATTGTATTCGATTACGGACTAATGATATTCCATGAATTAACTCTCGATTTTGATATCAATCTTGGTGGAAATCCCCCACCGCCCTCCGTGGAAAGACACAATTCCGGTTCCAGGGTAAGTATATTCCCTTATGTAGGAATAAAAATTTTGATAGGAAAAAACTGGTAATTCCTTTCAGCTGAATAACCTCCCAAAAAATACCAATTAACCAACCACTAAAAACCTCTTGCCATGAAAACACGACATTTATTTGCATTGTTCATCCTGCTTGTTGTTTTACAAGCATGTAGTTCGGGTTATATGAGTCACACGATTTCATCTCCCGGGCTACAAAAAAAAGGCGACCTTTCCCTAAGCGGGCAATTAGGTAGCGGGGGATTGAGTTTTCAAAGCGCCATAGCCCCGGCCAAACATTTGGGTATCATGTTCAATGCTTCTTTGTTCCAACAAGGAGATTTTATCTTCCACAGCGACAGAGAAAGCGGTAATATGCTTGAATTCGGAGCGGGCTATTTTAAACAACAAAACAATCACCTGTATTGGTCCACCTATGCCGGCATAGGGAGCGGGTCATACTATCACAGCCATAAAGATCCGGGCGAAGCCCGTTATTACGGCAGTGTCAACACCTTGCAATTTTTTGTACAACCATCGGCCGGACTTCGCTATCGTCATATAGAAGGAGATTTGACCTTGCGCCTGTCGGCTATGCGGATTAAAGGTTCAAGCAGGGACATTACAATAAACCGTTTTTACCCACTCATCGATCCTGCCTTAACCCTCCGGGTGGGCGGAAAAATCAAGTTTGTAGCCCAATTCGGCACATCATTTTACTTGAATCAATCGTCCTTTGTTACACCATTCGGGTCACTCGGACTGCAAATCAGGTTTGGTATGAAATAAAAACAATCGATTGGCACTTTAAAGGATCGATATTTAACCATACCTACGCGGTATTTGTCTATTCGTTTTCATCGTCCGGAGCCGGAAAATCCACCGGATGCCCGGACGATGAAAACGGTTTTACTTTTCCAATTTGATAAAAATCCATATTTTTAAACATCAAAAGATTACTCTGTGAAATTGATACGTATTATTCTAATTACGGTTTTATTTTCAGTCCTATTTCAGTCATGTGCGCCCACTTATATGCCTAATGTTTTATCCAATCCGGATTTGCGTCAAAGTGGTGATATTACGATAAGCGGATATTATGGGAGTGCGGGTGTGGACATAAAAACTTCTTTTGCCGTATCCAATCATGTGGGCATCTTGCTTGGCGGAAATTTTGACCATTCGGATGGCGATGTTTCACATTCGCATGGTTTTTTTGAAGTTGGTGGCGGATATTTTGACAAAAAAACACCGCATTTCTCATGGGCCGTTTACGGCGGTGTTGGAACAGGTAATTACAACACCACAATCCGTATTCGTGCCCCCTACGCTGATGGGATTTACAAAACCCAATACGAAGTTGTTCGATATTTTTTACAACCCTCGGCCACCTACCATTCCCAGATAGGTGAAATCGGATTGGCATGTCGAATGGACGCCCTCCATGTAAGTGGAACCCAGGATATTGGGCCGGCTCACTGCCTTGACCACACTTTTCCTATGATAGAACCTTCCTTAAACATTAAAGTAGGGAAAGGAAATTGGAGAATCGCCCTACAAGGAGGCTTTTCAATTCATTTGGCTAATGAAAGTTTGCATTACCTGCCGGGTATTATCGCTATGGGGGTACAATTAAAACTTAATGCCAAACCGAAGAAATAGTCCTTTATTCCCGTTCCAGCACCAAATCCACCCGTATCCGCACCGAATCGGTAACCGTCCAGCCGTTTTCGTCGTCCGCTACGGGCAAAGAAGGCGAAAGCCGGTAAACGCCCCAATCGGTACGGTCGATGTAAAACGGCTTGGATTTTAAATGCAAAACACCTTGGCGATAATCCAGTTTTCCGTCAAATTCTACACAATTGGTTATTCCGTGAAAAAACAGGTCGCCAGTTATGCGAAAGATGCTATCATTGATAGGCCGCGCATCGTAGAGCCAAAAAACGGCTTGGGGATATTTTTCGATTTCAAAAAATTCGTTCTTCAAAGTGTTTTCCAAAATCATTTTGGCCGTACCATATTTGGCCGAATCCAAATCCTTGACTTCGAACAACGACAGATCGAAATCGAATTTACCTGTAATGTCTCCGTTTTTTCGAATATGCAAAAACCCTTTTTTAAAGGGTAAAATCCCGTTATGCTTGTCGCATTTCCAATAAACCTCGCTCTTGCCCGTGTCCAACCGGTAGGTTCCGGCAGGCGGAAGTTGAAGCGCCGTCCAAACCACCCAAAATGTAATAATCACGATACACGCTCCGGCAAACTTTGTTTTCATCGGCCCTTGATATGCTGTTTCAAATCCTGCCAAATACCCGTTACCAAGCTATCTTTGTCCATCATATTGAGCACTTCGGGTGGGATGTTCCGGGCGCCTTTAACGCTTGTTTTGTCAAAAAACGAACCGAAAAAATTAGCACCGTACAAATCCGCTCCCGAAAAATCGGCCCCCATCAGGCGGGCACCCTGGAAATTGGCATGGCGCAGTTTGGCTCCGCGAAAACTTACTTTTTCCAAACCACCACCTGTAAAATCGGCATAGGAAAAATCCGTGCCGTCCATAATGGATTCCTTTAACACAGCCCGTATCAAACGGGCTTTCACGCCACGTGAACCTGTAAAATTGGCATGCAGAAATTCGGCATCCTTCATCAAGGCATTGGAAAAATCGCATCCGCGCATCATAGTGCCGTGCCCTTCCATGCCAAACATGTTCGCTCCACGGAAAGTGGAACTGTCCAAAATCACGTTGTTCACCTTTACATGAAAAAGTTTGGCTTGGTCGAAATTACACTTCATCATCACCGATCCGTCGAACACCGTCCAACGGATATCCGAAACCCGGAAATCGGAGCCCGAAAAATTGTTGTTGGTGCATTTGGCCGAACGCATGGTGGCACCGCGCATATCCAAAAAACGCAAATCGCGGCTATCCCAAAAAACGGTATCCATTTTTCGTCCGCGGAAATCGTCATAGGCCTGCGGCCATGCAGGCCACCCTTTCACCCTTTCGGTATCCAAAACCGCATGCGGGCCATTTATAATGGCTTTGCGCTCATCGTCATGGACAAAATTGGCCAGTTTTTTAAGATTGGTGGTATCGGACTCCACGTTTCCGGAAGTACCCCCTTTGCACGATATTTGCCAAAATCCCATCCACAATACAAGCCCCCAGAACCACCAAAAAACGTCCGGACGTTTCATATCGATTGAATTTACACCACATCGTGGCGATTAAAATAACGATTACCCAAAAAGGCAAGTATCAATCCGAATATCAACGGATACAGCAACGAATAAGCAATAAACGTTGTACGGCTCACCGTGTCCAGAATATAGTAGGACACCGGCCCCATCACCGTAAGTTTAGGGTCGAACAAAATCAAACTCCCCGTACGGAAAGTTTGCAAGGGATTCAACAGTGCAAGCCCGATAATCAAATCGGCATTTATCCGCCAACGCAGCATCATACCAATAAGCAGAATGTCCATAAAGGCCACCAAAAATACCCATAGCATAAACGAAATGCCCAAAGCATTTTCCTGCGACCGGCTACGTGCCGAAAGATACATACTCAGTCCCAGGAAAAAGAATATCATGCTGGCCAACAGGAACACATAGAGGAAAAACAAATCCCAGGGCACATCCAGTTTTTTTATCAATCCCCATATTACGGCACCGAACAAGGCCAAAACCACCGGCAAATAAATCACAAAAAAACGGCTCCAAAATTTACCCCAATAATATTGCGAAAAGGAAATGGGCACCGAAAGCGTATATTCCAACACCCCGTTTTCCTTATCACCCACCAAAGAGCGTACCGTGGACACCAACACATAGATGGGCAAGATAACCATACTCACCTGAATAAAAGTAACCATCAGCCGGCTCAGCCCCACAAATCCGATGACCTGTGATTCGGTGATACCCGTCATAAACATTACGGCCACAAACAGGGCAAAAAATCCCGTGTAGAGCCAAAAGGATTTGCTACGCAAATTTTGTTGTACGTCGGCCTTGAAAATCTGAAACATCCCCTTGTTCATCTAATTTTGCTTTTGATTTTTGATTATTTTCCGCCCCCACATTTTCCTCCACCGCATTTGCCTTCGCCGCATTTCATATCATTGGCTTTTCCTTCGGCCCCACTGACCGACATTTTTTTCTCCTTGATAAATTTGGCACGCAAACTGATGCCTTTGTTGATGCGGTCCAACACAGTGGCAAAATCGTAAACCGTTCCGGTGTCGGGCTTTTGGGCCAATGCCCCGTAGCCATAACCCATAGGCGTGCGGTCGCCATAACGGTACCAGGCCTTTTCGGCATCGATCCATTTGCCGGTATTGGCATCGCCAATCCAAATTTTGTATTTTTTTCCTTTCCAAGTATTGAAATCCCCGTCTCTGATATCCTCGGCCAAGCATCCGATGTCGTCATAAAAACGCACTTCGCCGCGTTCGTTGATGGCTTCCACATTGTATTTGGGTTCATCCAATCCCATTTTACAAACATGGCAAACGTCGCGGTCGTAATTGATCGGCCGCGGGTTGAAGTCCACTTTTTTTGAACAACTCAACACAAAGAACAAAACCGACAGAAAAACCGCTTTTTTCATAATGATTAATTTTTATTGGTTTCCAACACAAAAGCTTTGTCCACCGTAACTTGTCCCAAATCCATTTCGATGACCCGGTTGATCAGGTGTTCGATTTCGTCGGTTCGGTGGCTGCTGATAATCATCAGAGCGTCTTCACGATAATTTTTCAACATATCGAATAACACCACGCGGGCTTCGGGATCCAAATTGGCCGCCGGTTCGTCCATAAGCAATATTTGCGGATTATGCCCCAAAGCCAGCGAAACCAAAAGTTTCTGCTTCATTCCGCCCGAAAGTTTAAGAAACGGCTTGCCGATGTGTTTATCCACATCCAATCCCAATCGACCGGCCAAATCCTTGTAAACCTGCTGGTCCACCCCGTAGATTTGCGAAAAAAAACCGAGCAACTCGCGCACCGTGGTTTTCAACGGCGGAGGTAGTTGCGGCACAAAGCCCACATTATGCAGGATTTTGGTACGGTCGGTGCGTGGATTATGACCCAACACATCCAAATGGCCTTCGTAGGTATAAAGGCCCAGGATACAACGGATAAGTGTGGTCTTCCCCGCCCCGTTTTGACCGATGAGCGCAATACGCTCCCCCGCCCGGAAATCGATATTCAATCCGTGCAGTACTTCGATTTGGTCAAACTTTTTGACCAGGTTTTCCACTTTGATCAATACCTCTTTCATTAACTTAAAATTTTATCCGAATCCCGCAATCCGTAGCTCAATGCATTGCCCGGGCAAGCATCGATACAAAGTCCGCATTTGGTACAATCGCCGCCCGTATAGTGCACTTCGCGCGTAGCTGCTCCGCGCTTAACAAACCACAGTTCGTGCGGCACCAAGCAAACATCCTGACAGTCGCGGCAATGTCCGCACTTGTCCAGTTCGAATTTGATATTGATGGGCGATAACTCACCTACAAAACTATATGTTACACCAATGGGACAAACATAACGGCACCAAAAGCGCTTGATACCGAACACTTCGTAGGCCAAAAGCAAAATCACCCACAACAGGGCCAATCCCGGGCCATAGATAATGGCTCGCGACAAGATACCCACAGGGTTCAGATTTTCAAACACAAGCTGTCCGGTCAGCAATGCCAAAAGCAAAAAGCCGGCCCAGAATACGTATTTGACCGTAATATCGTAGGTTTTTTCTTTTACCTTCCGCTTTTTGACCCAATAATCATGAACCTTTTCACCCAATTCGGCAAAGAAGTGATACGGACAAACCCACGAACAAAAAGCCCGTCCGCCTACAATCCAGTAAAAGACCAGTATGGTTACAAATCCGGTCCAGAAATTGGTGGTCAATTGCGGAATATAATTATGCGTGGCGCCAATGGTCAATTCCTGCAAGGAGTTGAACGGGTCCATCAGGTAAAGCCCCAGCAGGCGCGAACCGCTAAGCGACCCCTCCAATACGCCCAAATCAAGTGTAAATGAAATAACAAACAGAATATTGATAAAAATAAGAAAAGCCCAGCGGCGGTTACGCCATTTGTGGCGGCCTTTGGCGCGGTCGTGCCATTCCTTGTAGGTAATGCCTTCCTTCATGTAGGGCAATTCCTCTTTCTTTTTGGGCGGCAAAGGTTTGCGCCGTTTGTCTCCGTGCAAAAAATCGTATATAAAAGCCATAATTGATTCGTTTTTTAGAGTTCGGCAGGTTCAACAACAATAGCAGGCGGTTCCGTAGGACACACCATCTGACATACACCGCATCCCACACAACCGTCGAGCACTTGCGGAATCAAGGTTCCGTCGCCCCGGTCTTTCATTACGATAGCATCCTCTTGCAAAGGACAATATACGGCACAAAGGTCGCATATTTTGCGATCCACCATTACTTGGTCGGTATAAACCCGCTCGTCTTTTCCGGGCGGACGCAACTTACCATGATGTTCGGTCAGCGGGCCTTTGTAACCCTTACCGTGCACGGCCAAACATTGGTTGGCATTCACCTTGGCCACACCCAATTTATAGGCGCGTTTCATGGCATGAATTTGCACCTTGAAAGGATTTACGTCGGGTGGTATATTATGGTTATACTTGGCCTCCAATGCTGCCACGGCCTTTTCGCCCGCTTCGCGGAACACAGGGAAATGCAAGGCCGACGTAGGACAGGTTTCGGCGCATTGAATCGAATCGCACGAAAAATCACAGGCCTGCACATTGGCGTCGATGTAGGGCGTTCCGTAGGCCAAACCGTCGTTCCAATCGGCCAGTTTGATGGCCCGCACCGGACAAATTTGCACGCAAAGCCCGCATTTTATACAGGCAAATAAAAATTCGTCTTCGGCTATGGCGCCCGGCGGTCGCAACAAGCCACGGTCTCGTATGCTCCGGCTATCCCGCAACCAATAGGCCACACTGCCCACTGCGGCAAGCGAAACCACAGCAGCTGCCGAGGCTTTCAGGAATTGACGGCGATTAAATTTTCCTTCATTTGCTGCCATCGTTATAGAGGTTTTTAAATTTTTGTCGTTTTTTAATATATTCGTCCATATTGTATATGGGCGTTTTGTCTTTCAAAATAAATGTCGGCTTGGAAAAAGGCGCTAATTTTTCCAAATAATCCAAAAGGGATAATACCGGCGAACCGAAAAAGAATTTCACGTCCTTGTTAAAACGCCACAAACGCGCATGGTATTCATACAAACGGTAAGGCATATCACCCACATTATCTCCGTCTTTGTCAAATCCTTCGTAATCGTCCCAATAATTGCCTATCCATTTATTGCGGTATGCCCCACCGCCTCCCTGAACAAAAATTTGTTGCAAATTGTCATGAAAAAGATTTTCGGTAAACACATTGCCTTCCTGGTCTTTCAAAAACTCGATGCCCGTTCCGCAAAAAGCAATTTCATTGCCCGAAATGGTATTTTCTTTCCAAGGTACAAAGGGCGAAACATCGATGTAGATTCCACGGGCCGAATACAAAAACCGGTTGTCCAAAATCTGATTGGATGATGTTTCTTTCATACCCAAGCACATACCGGTAACCCCTTGCGAATTTTCGATTACATTATTATTCATAATCGTTTTTTCGCTATACATCAAAAATACGCCCACTGATGAGTTGAGGAAATGATTATAAGCAATATGATTGTTATGCGAATACATAAAATGGATGCTGTACCGGTTGCCGTCGCCACGGTTGCCTATAAATTCATTGTCCGATGAATACCAAACCACCATATCCCGCACCTGATGCCAATAATTTTCTCGGGTTATATTATGTTTGGAATACCAAAACCTGATGGCATCGCCTTTCAGTCCCTTGGGACGGGAAGCAATGGACGTTATATCATTATGTAGAATTTTACCGTATTGGGCCCAGAAAACATCGATACCAAAAAGCGTGTTCTCGATTTTGTTATTATATATTACAAAATGATTTTGCTTGTTTACCTTGATGGCACAATCCACATCATCGGGCGAATGGCCCGAATCGATAATTTTCAAGTTTTGGACCGTAACATTGGGTGCTTCGATATACAAAACCGAATGCTTATGATTTCCAGTTACCGTGGCATGCCCCTGCCCGTCGATCACCACGCCGGCTGTACGGATATATCCCGGACCACGGTAAAGAGCCGCTTCCAACCTGAGCGTATCACCCTTTTGCAAACTATCCAACAAAGGCTGCAAGTCATAAACGGGAGCGCCCGGCGGCGCTCCCTCCACAGGATGTTCCAAGCCCGGCTTGTACCCTCCGAGCTGTGCCCGGAGGGTGAATGCCGGAAACACAATCAAAAGCGTTATCAAGTAACGCATAGTGGTTTATTTACTATTTTTAATATACATCTTTTTGAAAGCAATGGCTACAAACATAAAAATCATACCTACAATTCCAAGAAAGAAACCAACATCGGGATATGACTCGGTAGTGAATTGGGCCACCTTACCCTCACCCAGCACCGTGGGCATAAAGGGTTTAATCCCACTAAACGCACCTCCACCATGCAATCCCAAATGATGTCCGTACCACCACAAGTAATAGATATAAATAGCCAGGAAATATACCGGTGCCAGCGCAACCAATATAGCCGCCCAACTGAGTTTTTTGCGACGTACAGCCAAAAAGGCCAGCCCCAACAAACCGAAAACAATGAAGAAATAATGCGCACTACGCATAATCTTATCCAATGTTTTCAATGCACCGGGAATTTCTTCGGGTGGGATTTTGTCGCCGGCATAAACCGGATACGGAACATGATTACCCAATTCATCCACATCGTTTACCCCTTGCACAATGGGATACATACCGATAAAGTGGTTGATTTTATTCATCTCAATCAAACAATCCGCTCCGGCATCCATGGCTAATTCCTCACGCTCGCGAACGCCCTCACAACCATTATAAACTCCATTGTACTTGAATTCAATCCGGATACCTTTCGGGTACATACTTTTGGGATACTGATGACTCTGCAAAGCCACCCACCACATAGGTACAAAGTAGGTGTAAATAATCAGCCCCAATCCCAGCAGGCCGAAAATCCAATACAACACTGCGAATTTTTTTGCCTTGTTTTCCATAATTTTCTTTTTTTCAAAAATGGTGATTTTCTGATTATTATCAAAGTCTAGCGGTCATTTTTTTTCATCAAAAAAAGTAACTTACCTTATAAAGAAAAGCCGTCATTTCGACGGCTTTTCCTGTAATTTCTGTTACTTCCGCTTACTTACCTGCTTTTTCTTTGAGCACGGCTTCGGATTTGGCTTTCATGTATTGGATCAACTTATCCACATCTTTCGGATCCACATGTTGGTTAGGCATGTACAATTTGAATTTCTGAGCCATGGCAACAATATCGGGATCCTTATGATGTTTTTCGGTGTGGAGAATCCAGTCTTTCAGCCATTCGTCGCTACGACGTTTATGTACCATAAACAGGTCGGGGCCGTTGAAGTCCTTACCGAATTTATGGCAGGCGTTACATCCGTAGTTCAAGAATTCCATTTCGCCCGGAAGCATGTTTTTCAGCTCGATGGTCGAAGGCTTGAAGGCTTGTACCATGTTGTCCCAACGGATACGTTCGTTGTAGGCCAATACACGTTTGTTTTCGGCATCTTGATTGAATTTAACCGTCAAGTATCCTGCCAATTGACGTTTGGCCGGGCTGTTTTGCGGATCGATCAGGATAGGATAAACACCGGCTTTTTCGGCTACGAATTTGAGCGTAGCTGTTTCACCGGGCGAATAAGGATACATTTTGTCGTAGGACGAAATTTCATATACGTAATGGTCGAAGGGCGTTTGACCCAGGTTGGTCAGGTGGATAATCACCGTTTGTCCTTGCTCCACATTAATGTTACCGGGGGTAACTTTGCCATCCTTGATGTATCCGAATACTTCAACGGTATTACCATTATTATTTACCTTATCATTACCCTCGGTTGTAGCATAAGGCGATTTGCTCATCGTGGTAATGTCGGTTCCCACCGGATAAACTTCCAGGGTGTTTTGTTCGTAAACATCACGTCCTATCATGGCCGTATAGTGCGGTTCACCCATCGGAAGCGGCAAATCGTAGATAATGGTAGGTTGATCGCCCGAAATGTCAATCAACTGGTGGTTTTGCGGATGCAACGGACCTACCGGGTTAAAGCGGTCGATGGACAGTTTGTTCAAAGCGATCAAATATTTACCACGCGGTTTTTTGGTGTCGCCGTGATAGGATACCAAGTGGCCGATGTTGTAGTGCGAAGGCACATAGGCCAAAACTTTAAGATTTTTGTAATCCCACTTGGTAACGCGGGAGTCTACATAGATAGAAGTATAAACAATGCCATCCTTGCTGTCGAATTGGTTGTGCAGCGGGCCAAGACCTACTTCCAAGCTACCATGCAAAGCGTCGTCAAGTGCAATAACCGGAATGCCGAATTCATCTTTCTTTTCGAATTTTTTGGCTTTGATGGCCGCCATGATTTTATCAAAGTCATAAACCCAAGCATGCGAATCCAATTTACCTGCTACGATGATGTATTTACCCGAACGGTCAACATCAACACCGTGAGGAGACTTGGGTTCGGGAATCAAATAAAGCAAACCGTACTTAACGGATTCTTCAATGGTAATAACCGGCATTCCATTAATTTTCTTCTTACCGATTTTACCTTTCTTCAATAATTCTTCGGCTTTTTTCCAGTTGGTTACGTGCAGGTAGTCCACATCACGGGAGGAACAACCGGCTTCGAACGGAGGACGGCCTTTTTCGATACCACCCACATACATTTCCGAACAGAACGAGTTTGTAAAGCCCCATCCGTAGGAAACACCTTTACCGGCATCGGACAGGTCTTGGGTATACGGAGGCATCTCAAATGTAAAGGATTTGCTCATATCGACCGTACCGGTATTTTTGTCAAATTTCCAATAGGTCAAACCTCCACGCCAGTATTTTTTGAAGTTTTCTTCGGTCAGCGGATAATATTTACGATCGAAGGGAGCCGGATATTGGCAAGCCTCCATAAAGTACTCGGAATTAGGTGTAAAGAAACATCCACCGTGATCGGAACGGAAAATAGGGTTTTGGATGATTTGTTTTACATACCAATCACGCAGATCAACAATGTAAACACGAGGGTTAGCTTTATCATTAATAGCCAACCACTTGCCATCATAAACTCCGTCGGTTTCCGAAAACCCGGGGTGGTGCGTATCGCCCCAAAGAATTTCGGCACCATCAATAAATCCTTTTTTCAACAAATTGTAGGTTTCTTCCGAATAACCGAATCCCGCATAGGGTTGACGGGTGTTGATGGGAACGTATTTTACCATACGCATCGAAGGGAACACGTAGGTAGGCAGGTTACCTTCCTGACCACCGGAGTTGGCGGCCACACCTTCGTCTTTCAAATTGTCCGGCGTATAGGTTTTAACAGCCGCCAGAACGTCTTGTTCGTTCAAACCACGACGTTTTACCACGTCTTGGAACGATTCTTTTCCGCGCGGAGCGCCAACGGCGGATTCACCTTTGGCTCCTTGGGTTTTTTCGCCTTTCTCACCACAGCTTACGCTGAACAATGACAAAACCACTACGGCCATGGCTACCGAAAGGATGCGGAACCCGTTGAATTTATTTAACTTTTTCATAATCGTATTCATTTATTTTATGTATAAATAACCGGTTGATGATTACTCTTCTTTACCCAGTTTTTCATCCAACAGTTTTTTGGCACGCAAGCCCACATCGGCTGCTTTAACTTGGTATTGGAAATATTGTTCCGCCCACAGGAAGGCGTCTTTCCATTTGCCCTCTTTGGCATATTTCTTATAGTTATCTTCGGTAAACTTGGCTTTGTTCAATTGATCAACAGCGTCTTCAACCAGAGCTTTTACATAAGGGTATTTTTCGTAATGATTCTTTTTCAGGTAATCCACTACGCCATTGATAACATCGGCCGTTTGCTTGATAACTTTGATTTTTTCTTCGTATTGTTTTTTGTACTTGGCCAATTCTTCCTTGGAAAGTTTTTCGCCTCCCAAATCCGTTACAGGGCCCTTGTATCCTTTGGGGCGAACTAGCAAAATACCTTCCATTTCCAAGTGCAATGCCGAACAGAATTCCGTACAATAGTAAGGGAATACACCGGGACGGTCGGCCACAAAGGTGAGCGAAGCCGTTTTACCGGGCTCAAACGAACCGTGTTTGCCATAAGTGTCGATAGTGAAACCATGGGTTTCGTCTTCGGCACGTTCCAGGTTGGTCAAGTGGAAGGTAACAATATCACCCTCATTTACTTCTACGATTTCAGGCGTAATGTGCGAACGGATAAGTGTTCCGAAAATATGAACACGATTACCTTTACGTTCGATTTTTTCTTGTCCGGCCACTGCACGGAAAGGCGAAGGTTCACCCGTACGCGAGTTGGTTCCGGTAGGATAACGGATAATCGGTTTGATGGTCGTGCGCAATATCAATTCGTTTCCATACACGTTAGCTTGCGGTAATGTCATGGTGTAAATGTCAACCATTTCATCATCGGCCGAAATATCAATCAAATGTTGAACGCTGGGACGAACCGGACCCACTTTGGGCAGGTTTTTCAAATAAGCTTCTTTGTCCACAGCAATCAGGTAATTGGAATGCGGATGCATAGAATTACCTTGCGGAACCGTGATGTAAGAAGGTTTGAAGTCCAATTTAACTTCGTCACCTTTTTTTCCGGTTTCATAGTTGAAACGAACGATTTTGCTATCGTCGTGTGCCGATGCATAGGCAATATTTTTACGGTAATCGAAGGTTACGTCGACAACGCCTTTACCAACAGGTACAGACTTATGCGTAACCGCATCGGCTTTAATACTTTTACCCAAATTGGATTTGATTTTAGCGGCATCCAAAACCAAAACATTGTCGGCGGCAACCAACAAATATTTTCCGTCGGGCGAAACTTTTACCATATTGGCTTTGTCGGGCAATTCGATGAATGCCACGGAACCTTTGATGTCATCGAATTTGACTACGTTAAAGTCGTTAACACGGGTTTTTTTAGCAGCTTCGGCTTTTTTGTAATCTACGGCATAAACATAAGCTTTTCCGTCTTTGAAAGCCAATCCGAAGAACAAGCCGTCGCTTGCACCTTTACCCACATCATTATAATCCAATTGATATGCCGGAAACTCAACGGCAAAAGATTTTTCTTTAATAATACGCCCCTTGTGTTCGCCTTCTTTTTCGTGACGTTCGACTTTCCAAAAAGTAATGGCGTTTTTGGCTTGTCCCATATCGGTGCTACGCATATCCCAAGGATGCGGATATTGGCCGGTTTGAATCACATATTCCGTGTTGGGCGTAACGGTAGCTTCGGGGAACAAGTTGTTCATAATCGGGTTGGACAAAACCTGCTTGGTTTCAAAGTCGTCCAATCCCATCAAAGCAATACGTGCATTGGCACCATCGGTAAAGAAAGCATATTTTCCGTCATAATCACCATTGGTTTCCGAGTAGGCCGGAAAACGCATGTCGCCATACGAAGGAATACGGTTGTCCAACGAAGATTTTTTGAGCAATAATTGCGATTCGTCGTCAAAGCCGTATCCTTGCCAAGGTTCGGGGGTAAATACACCCACATACTTGTAAATACGCATGGACGGCACGCCATACACAATCATCGTACCGGAATTCCCGGTGCCTACAATGCCGAAGTATTCGTCACGCCCACCACGAGGCATGAACGTTTTTACTGCGGCCAGTTTGTCTTTGTCAGTCAGACCGCGGGCTTTCATCACCGCGTCCACTGTCGATTGGGCTTGCACTCGCGGTATAAATACCACGAGACCCAATACAGTCAGGGCTAACCATTTTAGTTGTTTCATAATTGATGAGTATTTAGCTGTTATGCTACCAAATATAATAAAAATCCAATCGACAAAAAAATGATATTGCACATTTTTTTTAAACGAAATTATTGAAAGTCATTTTATTGACCGAAACAATAGTTACACAAATTAAATCTATATTCCCGGCAAAGCTCATTTTTCTTGCCTTATAAGGCTTCTTCACCCAATTTTGCAAAAATATCTTGCATCCTTTCTCTTTCTTCCCGGGCCAACTCCGGGTCAACCAAAATACGCCCCGTATGTTCGTCCACAATGATACGGTCTCTATCTCGAATTTCCACTTGAACCTGAGGAGGAATTACAAAATAAGATTCATCGTAGGAAACCACCGCCAAACGGTTCTTATATTTTTTAACCAAACGCTTATAGGCCCGTATCAACCTGTCGGAAAGCTGTTTCATATATTCCTCCTTCATCTCATGCAGTGATTGTTCTTCCCGTTCGGTTTCCTTTAAAATTTCGTCCAATTCGGCCTGCTTAGTCTTCAATTGTTCCCGTTGTGCGGTCAACAGTTTTTCATTTTCGGCAATCTGTTGTTCCAGTTGTGCCGTTTCGGTCAAGGCTTGTTTGATTTTTTTCTCGGCCAAAGCAATTTCGCCTTCAAAATAATCGATATCTTCTTGCAAACTCTTGTATTCGCGGTCGTTACGAGCATTTTCCTGGCGTTGACGATATCGTTCTATATCCTTTTCGGCCTTGGACTTTACTTCTTTATGAAATTGAATTTCAATGCCCAATGTCTTGATTCGCTCCTTGAACTTATTGATTCGTCCTTCCAAACCGATTATCTCATCTTCATAAAACTTGACCTGCAAAGGCAGTTCCCCGCGCAATTCTTCCAATTTATGAATGCGCGAATCAATTAATTGAATGTCATACAACAAACGTAATTGCTCTTCAACACTCAACGATTTCTTTTGTTTCTTAGCCATAGGATTGATACATTATATATGATAATAAACGGGATTAACATCCCTTACGGATTCGACAACGGCAAAATTAGGAAATTTTTCCGACAATACCCCGGCCAAATACCCCTTTACAAAACGTTCCGTTTCGTAATGGCCCGCATCCACCAATAAAAGCGTTTCCTCTCCCTCAAAAAAGTCATGATATTTCAAATCACCGGTCAACAAAACATCGGCCTCCGCATTACGCGCAGCCCCTATGGCAAAAGCTCCGCTTCCGCCCACCACGGCCACCCGTTCCACCGACTTGTTGCGCAAAGCCGAATGCCGCAAAACGGGTGTTTGCAAAACCTCCTTCACCCGGTCTAAAAACTCTTGCTCCGCCACCGGCTCCGGCAAACGGCCCAAGGTGCCGATACCGATTTCGGGATGCCTATTCACCGTAGAATAAATTTCATAAGCAGGTTCTTCATACGGATGTGCCTGGCGCAAAGCCTGTTCCACCGCCCCGGTCAAATGCCGCGGAAATACCACACTAACCCGCGTTTCCGGTTCCCGGTGCACTTTTCCCCGCTCGCCCACAAAAGGCTGCGCACCTTCCAAAGGCCGGAACGTGCCGTATCCTTCCACATTGTAGCTACAACTGTCGTAATTGCCGATAACACCTGCCCCGGCAGCAAACAATGCCGCTCGTAAAAACTCGGCCTGCGCATGCGGCACATAGGTTACCAAAACACGCAAATTATCTTCCTGCGGAATCAAAACCTGCAAATCCCGTAAACCCAAAGCCCGGGATGTAAGCGCACTTACTCCGTCCTTGTAATTGTCCAAAGCCGTATGCACCGCATATATGGCCACATGGGAACGAAGCGCCTTTATCACACTCCTTTCCACATAATTGCGCCCCGTAAGGGACTTTAATCCCTTGAAAATAATGGGATGATAGGCCACAATCATATTCAGCCCGCGTTCCACAGCCTCGTCCACCACGCTTTCCAAAGCATCGTGAGCCACAAGCACGCCCGACACTTCCGATTCGGGCTCACCGCAAAGCAAACCCGTATTATCGAAATCTTCCGCATAGGCTCGCGGAAATCGCCTGTCCAAAAAAGCCGCTACTTGGCCTATTGTCATCCGAAAATTTCTCTTTGCGCAAAATGAAAAGCTATTTCCTTGGCGGCATTTTCGTCGCTATCCGACCCATGAATGGCATTCTCACCAACCGACGTGGCATATAACTTGCGAATAGTCCCTTCCGCCGCTTCGGCAGGATTGGTCGCACCAATCAAAGTGCGAAAATCTTCCACCGCATTTTCTTTTTTCAAGACGGCGGCCACAATGGGCCCGCGCGACATAAACTCGACCAGCTCGCCGTAAAACGGCCGGTCTTTATGCACTTCATAAAAACGCTCGGCATCGCGCCGGGTCATTTGAATCATTTTCATGGCCACAATCTCAAATCCGGCCTCCGTAATCTTGGCCAAAATCTCACCCGTATAACCTTTTTCCACAGCATCGGGTTTAATCATCGTAAAAGTTTTGTTTCCTTTCATAGATGCTACACTTAATTTTTTTGCAAAAATAGCAATTATTTTCAGGGCGCTCGAAAGCCTACATCCGAACACCGATCCCAGTAAAAAAACATTGCTTTTTTCGACGGTATTTATATATCTTTGCCTATGGAAGCAAAACAAGTGCAACCGCTCAAACGTATCGTCATTACGGGCGGGCCCGGAACGGGTAAATCCACCGTTATCAACGAACTGATCCGCCGCGGCTATGCCGCCATGCCCGAGGTGTCGCGCGAAGTGATCCGCGAAGCCAAAGCCCGCGGCATCGATCAACTTTTCCTGACCGACCCGCTACTGTTTAGCCGCAAACTCATCGAAGGACGCGAACGCCAATTCCACGAAGCGGAAAAATTGGGCAAAAGCCCGGTTTTTTTCGACCGCGGTATCCCCGACGTGCCCGCCTATATGCGTTACAGCAAAACACCCGTGCCCGAAGAATTTATGGAATCGGCCCGGAAGCACCGCTACAACCAACCCGTGTTTATTATGCCGCCCTGGCAGGAAATTTATGTAAACGACTACGAACGCTACGAAAGTTTTAACCAAGCCCAACTCATCCACAACCGCCTGGTGAATATGTATATGGAACTGGAATACTTCCTGATATTCGTTCCTTTCGGCACGGTGGAAAAACGTGCCGATTTTATTTTGGACGTGCTCGAAAAATATGAATAAAGGCGACCGCCTTTCGGAAATTCTGAAACGCTATTGGGGATACGATTCCTTCCGCTATCCCCAACGGGAAATTATTACCGACTTGCTTCAAGGCCGTGACGTTTTGGCCGTGTTGCCTACGGGTTTCGGTAAATCCTTGATTTACCAAGTGGCCGGTTTGGCCTTGGGCAAACTCACGGTGGTGGTGTCGCCGCTCGTCGCCCTGATGGAAGACCAAAAAGACGGCCTGCTCCGCCGCGGCATTAAGGCCGAAGCACTCACCGGACGCATAGGCCGCGAACGAATGCGCACCCTGCT
>JALWYR010000134.1 GCA_027003085.1 Flavobacteriales bacterium | reverse complement strand
TTACAGTAGTATACTGATGTATTTACGGCAAATTTTGCAAGCGTTGGCAAGACAAAATGCCGAGGAATTCTTTACGGATTGGACAATAGGAACGTAATACTCCGCCCTGGGTGAAGCATCCGTGTAGAGATTTCTCAGTCGCTCGTCCTTCGTCCTCGCTCCATCGAAATGACACCTTGCTTCAATGTTTGCAGTAGGACGTTAATCATAAACCCGTATGTTTCAACCAAGGCCGGATGTTCCATTGTGGACGCGCGATTTATCGCGCGCCATAAAGCGCCAGGGATGGGAGCGGTTATGCGGCGCGGGGCAGGCCGAATTTTTTGTGCCGGTGGCGGGGGCTCGCAGCGCAAGAGACCACGGCACCGGCTTTACAAAAACCGGCCTTGCCCGAGCCGCATTTGAGCGGACAGCCCGGTTCCCGCCTCGTGAACACGTCGCAGGACAAACAACGTGCAGGACTACGGCTGTGTGAACGAGTGCGGGAAGGCGCCCAAATAAAAAACACGGTCTATAACCACAACTTTGAAAACAACTTACAAGCCACCGTCCAACTCCATCAAAATGGGCGCATGGTCGGAATGCAAGGCATCGCGTAAAATCACATGACGCCGCACAGCCGGACGCAAATCCACCGTGGCCAAATGATAATCGATGCGCCAACCCTTGTTGCGTGCGCGTGCGCCTGCACGATACGACCACCAGGTGTATTGTTCGGGCCGCGGGTCGAAAAGCCGGAACGTGTCGTCGAATCCCAAATCCATAAAGGCCGAAAGCCATTCCCGCTCCTCGGGCAAAAAGCCCGAAACGTTCCTAAGCCGCACAGGGTCGTGGATGTCGATGGGCTTATGACAAATATTATAATCGCCGCTCACAATCAGACGCGGCATGTGCCGGAGTAAATCCGACATATAGTTATAGAAAGCGTCCATGTAGCGGAATTTTATGCGCAAGCGTTCGTCGTTGGTTCCGCTGGGTACATAAACGCTCATTACCGAAAAACCGTTGAAATCGGCACGTATATTCCGGCCTTCGTCGTCCATAAAACCGATGCCGGTGCCGTATTCCACATGCAAGGGCTCGATTTTACTCAAAATGGCCGTTCCGCTGTATCCTTTGCGCTTGGCCGGGAACCAATACTGATACCGGAAACCCGCCTTGCGCAATGCTCCGGTATCGATTTGATCCTCCATGGCCTTGATTTCTTGCAGGCAAACAACATCGGGACTCACCGTCGAAAGCCAAGGAATTAAACCCTTGCGCATGGCGGCACGGATGCCGTTTACGTTGTAGGACAATAAGCGGACGGGCTTGCTCATCACTTGCCGAACAAACGTATCAAATCATTGCCGTTGGCATAAAGCAACAGCGCCAACAGGATAAAAAATCCCACCAATTGGGCTTTTTCCAGAAATTTGTCGCTGGGCTTGTGGCCGGTTATCATTTCGTAAACGGTAAACATGGCATGCCCGCCGTCCAAGGCCGGAATGGGCAACACATTGAGCACGGCCAGCATGATGGACAAAAAAGCCGTAATTTCCCAAAAGGCCAACCAATTCCAGGTTTTCGGAAATATTTTGGCAATGGTCATAAAGCCGCCCACACCTTTGTAGGCACCGGTGGATGGATTGAAAATCATCTTGATTTGGTCGATATAACCCGTAAGCGTTTTCCACATCCGTTGAAAGCCCTTGCCAATGGATTGGAAAAATCCGTAACGATGATATTCCACGCGTAAGAAACCTTGTTTTTGTAAGGTTTCCATATCGGGTGCGGCGAGCATAACGCCCAATTTTCCTTCTTCGCTTATGTGCACATTCCGGGTCAAGGTATCGCCGTCGCGCACAATTTGAATCTCTACATCCGTGCCGGGATGGGCTTCCAGGTAGTCGATCACTTGGTCCATGTATTTGACGGGCTGTCCGGCTATGGCTACAACACGGTCGCCCTTGCGCAAATCCACGCCGGCATTGGGCGATTGCTTGGCCATTTTGTCTATCACGAAAGGCAGCCGCAGGTCGATAAGTCCTTTCTTTTGTTTGCTTTCGATAAGTTGATTAATCAAATCTTTGGGCATATCGATTTGCAAGGTATCGCCTCCGCGCACCACCGTTACCTGTTTGGCGGTGAGCAATGGCACATTGGGCGAGCCCACCAAATCACTCATATACTGCACCGGCTTGCCGTCCAAGGCAATAATGTGATCACCGGTGCGGAAACCCGCTTCTTTGAGCACCGGACTTTGCATCCAAATACCATCGGGCAGGCTGTTCAAAGGAATACGTTTTTCGCCCCAGGTAAAGGCAATCATGATATAGATAAAAATGGCCAACAAAATATTGACAATAACGCCACCCAACATGATCAACAAACGCTGCCAAGCGGGTTTGCTACGAAATTCCCAGGGCTTGGGTTCGGAATTCAAAAATTCCTTGTCCATACTTTCGTCTATCATGCCGGCAATTTTGACATAACCCCCCAGCGGCAACCAACCGATTCCGTATTCGGTTTCACCGATTTTCTTTTTGAAAAGCGAAAATTTGGGATTAAAGAACAAATAAAATTTTTCAACTTTGGTCTTAAACAGTTTGGCCATCAAAAAGTGCCCCGCCTCGTGCAAAACCACCAATAGGGAAATGCTGAGCAGGAACTGTGCAGCCACGATAATTGCTTCCTTCATAGGTCGAAAAGTATATCTAAATTAAGCGTTTACAAAAGTAAGTAAAATAAGCCGAAGCGCCTTCGGCCCGTGTATTTCCTACATTCCTTTCAGGAAAGATTTGGGCAGGATGGGTTTGCTTGATTTGCGCGGCGGAACATATTCGGGAATATCGGGCAACTTAGGCGGGTCGAAATCCAAAGGGCGGCCTTCCAAGAGCTCGTCCGGCGAAGCGATTCGTTCCGTTCCGCGCCACTCGAAACCTTTGAGTTGCTTCGACTGCGGCGGCATTTGCCCGGGTGGATAAGTGGTTCCTTGCGGCTTGTCGCGCAAGTAGATGCGCACGGCTTGTCCGGTGGTGTCCAGGTCGATGTTGATCTCGGAACACACACTGCGGTCGATACCCGTGAGCCGGTTTTGGTCGTCGCGCAAGTAATAAACGGTTTCGGTGTTGCCGCGAATATCGATATGGCGCAAGCGTCCGTCGATAAATTTTCCGCGCAATTCCTTGCCTTTGATTTGATTGAATCCTGCACTGTCTTTTTGCACAATAAAAACATCGCGCGGAATGAGCAAGGAATCGATTTGCTTGCCCGTGGAATCGTTCAGGATAACAATACTCCGGCCCGTGATTTGGCTATCGTTGTTCCACAAAACCGGCCGGCGGTGCAATTCAATGCGGTGTTTTTTTCCGGATTGATAAAGCGAATCGGCGCGGCCGCTGAAATCGCGTTGAAAAAAGCGTACATCCGGATAGGCAAAGGTTTCGCGGAAGCTGTCCCGCTTACGGACAATAATGTGTCCGGCGGCCAAGTAGAGGGTATCTTTGTCATCGTAGTTTACCACAACGGGCTTCCGGTCGAGGAAAACCGAATCCCGGGCGTTCCACATTTCGGCATAGCCGGCCAGGGTCAGGATACCGTTGGTGCTGTCCTTGATGCGCACCCGGCCCGTGGCGGCATAGAAATCCTTTTGCCGGTCGGCATAGATGCTGTCGGCGGCCGTCCAACGGTCTTTGGAGCGCACAAAAGCACGGCCCGTAAACCAAGCCACGGAGTCGCGGCTGTGATATTGGCCGCCTTCGGCATAGATCAAATCGGAAGCGTTGCGAATTTCGGTGGGCCCTAAAAAACGGGTGATTTGAGCGCGCGTGTCGTAGTCCAAATGCACCGACCGGATACGATAATCGGGATTGTCGATCCGCACGCCGTTTTGGAATTCATAGCGGTTTTGCTTGATGTAATACCGGCCTATCCGGCTACGGATGGTGTTTATGGTATCGCGAATAATCCCGCCCGAACGGTAATAGGCCAGGTCGCGCCGTTTGTCGTAGAACAAGGTATCGGTATCCAATTGCATGGTAGGGTCGGTCAGGTGAACCTTTTCCATGGCCAAAGCAAAATCACGGCTTCCGTCGTATCGGATAATGCCGGCCGTAAGTCGCAGCGTGTCGCCTTGATTGAGTTCCACATTGCCAATGGCTTCGGCAAAATTTTTTCGTGTATCCAAAAGGGCTTTGTCGCAAGTGAGCAAGGCGTCTTTGTGTTGCAATTGCACGTGTCCGGTGAGTAATTTCAGGTCGGGATATTTTTTGTTCAGAATCATTTTGTCGGCATGCAAAACTTGTATGGGCTCGGATTTTTGTTCCTGAGCCGGTAATGAAACAAAGAGCGGAAGCAACAATATGAAAACAAGTTTTTTCATAGAGAAATAAGCACGCATAAAGATACAATAATCCTAGCGGTCGCGTTCTTGGCAGAACTCAATCAACACCCCACCGGTGGAAGCAGGATGCACAAATACGACCATTTTGTTATCTGCCCCAGGCCGCGGTTCGGTATTGATCAAGCGGAATCCTTCGCTTTGCAAACGCCGGATTTCGGCCTGCAAATCCTCCGATGCAAAAGCAATATGGTGGATGCCTTCGCCGCGCCGTTCCACAAAACGGTCGATCACACCGCCGGCTTCCAAGGAAGCCAACAATTCGATTTTGACTCCTCCGGCATCGAAAAAGGATGTTATCACGCCTTCACTTGCCACTTCTTCGCGTTTGTAAGGGCCGTGCCCCAAAAGGGATGCCCAACGTTCCTCCGCTGCATCCAAATCGCGCACGGCAATGCCGATATGTTCGATTTTTTTCATAGGTAATAGGTTTTCAAAACATGTTCCAAACTTTCGCGCCAAGGACGAACTTGCCAATCAAACATCCGGCGGATTTTTTCCTTACTCAATACCGAATAGGCCGGACGCTCGGCGATTTGCCGGAAAGCCGTGTGCAGAACGGGTTCCACCCGCACCGGCAAGCCGAGTATTTCCACAATGGCCCGCGCCTGGTCAAAGCGACTTACTTCGCCCAGGTTGCTACAATGATAAATCCCGTAATCGCCCGGGCGCTCACGCATCAAAAAAAGCGTAAACCGTGCCAAATCCAATGCCGACGTAGGACTTCCGATTTGGTCGTTGATAAAGCGTAAAACCGCATTTTTTCGCGCCAAATCCATCACAAGCCGGATAAAATTCCGCCCGTAGCCGCTGTAAATCCAGGCCGGACGGATAATGTAATAACGTTCGGTATGTTGTTGGATATTTTTTTCGCCTTCCCACTTGGTTAGTCCGTAGTAATTGACCGGTGCCGGCGCGTCGGTTTCGGTGTAGGGCGTTCGTTTTTTTCCGTCGAAAACATAGTCGGTGGAATAATGAATAAGTATGGTGCCGAAATCGTTACTCAATCGCGCCAAAACGGCAGGGCCCGTGGCATTGGAGCGCCGGGCGGCTTCGCGCTGTTCTTCGGCAAGATCCACGTTGGTAAAAGCGGCGGTATTGATGACAAAGTCGGGGCGAAAGGATGAAAAGATTTCCTTTCCTTTTTCCGCATCGGCAATATCCCATTGATTATGTGCAAGGGCCAGCACTTCGGATCCGGGCCACTCGCGGTTCAAAACTTCCTGCAATGTGCGCCCCATTTGCCCGGTTCCGCCGGAAATGAGAATGCGTGTTTTCATCCTTTCAGCGCTTGACGGAGTGGAGGCAAATGCAGGTCTTTGTCGGACAGGATAAGTTCACCGGACGGCAGCGGGAGTTCAATCCCCACCGAAGGGTCGTCCCACCGGAATCCCGCATCGTAATCGGGCCGGTAAAAACAATCGGTTTTGTAGAAAACCTTGACCTGCGGGCTCAGGGCCAAATATCCATGGGCAAAACCTTTGGGAATAAACAATTGGCGCCGGTTGGCAGCACTCAGCCGCACACCATACCAGCGCCCGAAATCCGGACTTTCGGGGCGAATGTCCACAATGATGTCCAAAATTTCACCTTCCACACAACCCACCAATTTGGCCTGGGCGTAGGGTTCACGCTGGAAGTGCATACCACGAAAAACTCCGTAGGTTGACCCCGCCAGATTATCTTGAACAAAATCCACATCCAAACCGGTGGCGGCCCGGAATTTTTCCCTGTTGTAATATTCATAGAAAAAACCCCGGCGGTCTTCGAAAACCCGCGGTTCGAGCAAAAAAACGCCCCGGAAAGGTTCTTCTATGATTTTCATTGGGCTTTTCGGTCTTGGGCTTGCTTGTATCGGCGGTCTAAATAAACGATCAAATCTATCAGGTAGAACAATATGACAAGCAAAAATACCATGGAAATTAAGAAACTGAACTTATAATTCATCCAAACCGGATTGTAGGGTGGCGCAAATTCGGGAAAAGCCGAATTCATCAAAATGATTTTTTCTTTATCCACCCTGTCGGTTTTTAGTTTTGTCAAGGCATCAACCAATTTTTGACGCTTTTCGAAAAGGTCGTATTTTTTTTCGGGAAAATTGATTTGAGCGGTTCCGACAATCACACTGTTTTCGGGCGTACCCCCTTTACCGAAATTTTTGATAGCCCTGTTTATGGCCATACGCAAACTATCCAATTGAACAATGTTTTTTTCGATAAAAGCAATTCGTTCATCAATGGTTTGCAGGGCTACTTTCCGCCGGTTGACAAAAAGCGGTTCGTTGTCCAAAAGCGTTTTAAAAGTTATGTTGAGCGGTTTGAAAGCATCGGGGCGCGAAGCGGTTACCGTAACAATCAATTGCGGATAATCGAATTCATGTTTCAGGTACGATTTCCGGTAGGACTCGAAATCTAAATTTTTCACCACCGAAGTATCCAAAAAACGCGTGTATTCATCGTAGGAACGCAAATCGATGCGTTCATTGTAATTGGGTTGCACGTCAAACGACACATAAGATTCGGCCAATTCGGACGGTACGCCCAAAGCCAAGGCCAGAGTATCAACCTTTCCGTTGGCAATCAAACTGTTATACATGTCGATGTGGGTATAAATTTCCTTCCCACTGTCGTAATTGGGACTTATAAGAATCTCCGCCCGGTATAAAGGTTTTTTGGTGGCATCGGCCCAAATACCGGCCAAAAAAGCCAAAATAAGTAAAGGAACAACAATTTTCCGGTAGCGTTTAAAATAAACAAACGGCTTGTAAACAAGCACATTGAACAAAAAAACAAAAAAACTTTTTATGCCGTTCCAAAGTCCGGCAAAACCTTTCCCAATCAGTTTAAAAAATTGGACAATATCAATTTCATCGGAGGTTCGGGGTTGCAAGGGTTGTTGGTCCATTATTCAACACTTTTGTGATTTTACAAATTTAATATTTTTCGCTTTATTTGTTGCTTAAACGCAAGAAGGCCGTGGATATTACACTTATTGAAAAATATTTTACACTCGATACCGAACAAAAGGACAAATTCGGCGCATTATTTCCGGTGTTTGCCCGTTGGAACGAACGCATCAATCTGATTTCGCGTAAAGACCTGCCGTATTTTTATTTGCGTCATGTTTTGCATTCGCTGGCACCGGCCAAAATAGTGGTTTTTTTACCCGGTGCCCATGTGCTGGACTTGGGAACCGGCGGGGGATTCCCGGGCTTGCCTTTGGCCATTATGTTCCCGCAAACCCGCTTTCACCTGATCGACTCCATTGGCAAAAAAATCAAAGCCGTGCAGGCCATGGCCGACGAGTTGAACTTGGAAAATGTTAGCACCGAACAAGTGCGGGCTGAAAATCACCACGAAAAATACGATTTTGTGCTTACCCGCGCTGTGGCGTCCTTGCCCAAATTGGCACATTGGTCGGCCAAAAACATCCGGCCCGGAAACCGGCACCGGCTTCCCAACGGGCTCATTGCCCTCAAAGGCGGCGATTTGACTGCCGAAACCGCCGGGTTCGACCAAATACAAATCATTCCTATTTCCCGTTTTTTTGACGAAACCTTTTTCGAGACCAAAAAAATGGTCTATCTACCTTATACGGAATTTTCGTAACTTTGGTTACTAAATTTAATAGCATGACACAAGTAAACTTTAAAGGTCAAGCCGTTCATTTGGCCGGAAATATGCCCGCTGTTGAAAGTCCGGCACCCGAATTTTTGCTTACCGGAACCGATTTGCAGGACAAAAAGTTGAGCGATTTCCGCGGTTCAACGCTTATCCTTAATGTTTTTCCCAGTTTGGATACGCCGGTCTGTGCCGCTTCGGTGCGCCGTTTCAATACTTTGGCCTCGGGCATGGATAATGTGAAAGTCTTGGCCATTTCGCGTGACTTGCCCTTTGCCCATGCCCGTTTTTGTTCCACCGAAGGCATTAAAAACGTGATTAATCTTTCGGATTACAAGACCTGTAATTTCGGCAAGGACTATGGCTTGGAGATTACCGAAGGACCTTTGGAAAAACTACTGGCTCGCGCCGTATTTATTATCGACCCGCAGGGCAAAATTACTTACGTCCAATTGGTTCCCGAAATTACCGAAGAACCCGACTACGAAGATGTTTTGAAACATTTGTAGGATTTCCTTACATTTAGGTGGGAATAAAAAATCGGAATCATGCGTTTGATGATCATAGCAGGCGGTATGCGCTATCCGTCGGGTAGCGGACGTGCCGCGGCATTTATACGTCAAAAAGCCGGAAAACTAAGTTTATTCGACCAAATCGACCTGCTGGATTTGGGGCAAAATCCCTTGCCGCTATGGGACGAAGGTGTTTGGCAAGGCGAAGAAAAATGGAGACAAATACTCACACCCCTGCGCGAACGTATGCAAGCGGCCGATGCCTATGTGCTCGTGTCGCCCGAGTACAACGGCATGGCTTCGCCGGCATTGAAAAACCTGAGCTTGTTTTTCGACGAAAGAACCACCGGACACAAACCCGCCCTTATCGTCGCCGTAACTTCCGAAGCCCACAACGGCCAATATCCCGTGGCCGACTTGCGCGCCTTCGGCGCCAAAAATACCAAGTGGGTGTTTATTCCCGACCATCTGATTTACCGCGATATCGGGCAATTGATTAACGAAAACCTGCAAATGACCGATGCTCTGCTCGAAGAACGAACCTTGTTCGGCTTGCGGGAATTACGGCTTTATGCCGAGGCAATGAAAGATGTGCGAAACCGGCACTCCTTCCGGACCGAATTCAAATACGCTCCTTAAATCAAAAACTGAGTTCCGCTTCGGGATAAAGATTTTTTTGCAAGCCCGTTAGCATGGCGCGCACCATGGCATCCAAATCGTAGCGGTGCTCCCACTGCCAATCCCTGCGGGCGGTACTATCGTCGATGCTATCGGGCCAAGTGCGGGCAATATCCTGACGGAAATCCGGTACATAATCCACTTGAAAGTCCGGTACATAGCGCCGGATAGCCGCTTCCAATTCGCGCGGCGTAAAACTGACGGCCGCCAAATTGTAAGACGAACGGATATTTATGCCCGCAGCCGGTGCATCCATCAGTCGCACCGTGGCATCGATGGCATCGTCGATATACATCATGGGCAAACGTTCGTCGGGCGCGATATAGCAAGTATAGGGCTCACGTCGCAGGGCGTAATGAAACATTTCCACGGCATAATCGGTGGTGCCGCCGCCGGGCCGGGTTTTCCAACTGATAATACCCGGGTAGCGCACACTACGCACGTCCAAACCGTATTTTTCATAGTAGTATTCCATCCAGCGTTCGCCGGCCAACTTACTGATACCATACACCGTATCAGGGTCCATCACCGTAAATTGGGGCGTATTTTCTTTGGGCGTATGTGGTCCGAAAACCGCAATGGAACTGGGCCAAAATAATTTGTGGAACAAGCCCTCGCGCCCCAATTCCAGCAAGTTGTGCAGAATACTCATGTTTACATGCCAGGCCTTACGCGGCATCTGTTCGGCACGGGCCGAAAGGATGGCGGCCATCAGGTAAACATCATCGATGCGGTAACGTTCAAACACGGCACGCAATGCATCCGAATCCGTTGCATCCAAAAGGACAAACCGTTTGTCGGCCTCATCATTACGGACAATATCCGCTGCCAGAACTTGTTCATACCCAAAACGTTTTTCCAAAAGCAGCCGCAATTCCGTTCCGATTTGTCCGTTGGACCCGATGATGAACTTTTTCATACCAGCAATTTACGGCCCTAAAATACAATTTTCGCCTCGAATAAATCCGCCAAAGGTCAATTTTTGGACGGGACGTTCCGAAAACCTGTGGGCGCCGGCGGCGGAATGAAATTCCGCTGCCGGCGGCGCAAAATTTTTACGGCAAAAGGATGAAATGCCCGATATTACGGGATTTCGAAACCACCTCATGAAAATTCCGCCCTTGATTTTGCGCCGCCCGGCCCGCGCCTTCGGCGCGGCGCCGGCGCCCTTGTTTCCCTACACGGCTCCACAAGCCTGCGGCTTCCCGGTGCCACCGCCAAGTCCCGCGCCTTGTCTTGCTCCGCACTCCGGCAAACCTGCGCGCTTTCCGGACAAAGGCCAAACAGGGAGCGCTTGTTTTGCCTACGTTGCTTCGGGAGCCACCTGCGTCGGCTCCCTCCGCTTGCTGCGGAACCGCTGCGCGTTTCCTTGCTTGTCGCCGGGCCGTCGGTGCCGTCCCGGCTCTTTGCCGGCGAGCCACCTTCTGCGTCTCGCCTTGGCGCCTCGGAGCCCTGCCGCCTCGCTCGGCGGCGGTCTCCCCGGGCATTCCTTTTGTCATTCCCGCGAAAGCGGGAATCCAGGGGATCCGGTTTGCCTTTCTTTGTCATTCCCGCAATACGGTTTCGCCTTCAATGTTTACAGTAGCAGAGAGGTGTCATTCCGACGGAGTTTTGCCGGCGTCAGCAAGGCAAAACGACGAGGAATCTCTGCACGGATTGGGTAATAGGAACGCAAAATTCCACCCAGGATGAATCATCCGTGTCGAGATTTCTCAGTCGCGCCCTTCGGGCGCTTCATCAAAATGACACGATGCTTCAATGTTTGCAGTAGGAAAACGCAAATCGGAAATCTAAAATCGATTGTTCGGTGTTCGATATTCAAGCGCGATTTATCGCGCGCAAAAAAGCGCCAGGGATGGGAGCGGCATGAGCCGAAGGGTAGGCATCGCTTCAAGCATAAATTATCACACCAAGTTTTGTTCTTTTTGCCGACAACGGCATTGGCACCCCTTGCCATAGCTACGGCTATGCCTTCGGATTGCCGGCTTTGTTCTCGACAAAAATAACTGCAACTTTTCCAATACTTTATGCTTGAAGCGATGCCGGCGCGGCATGGTTTGCTGCCGGCGAGCAGGCTCCGAGGAACCGAGGAGACACCGCAGCCGGCCCTTAGCAAACCGCCGCGGCCCGAGGCGAATTTAAGCGGACAGCCCGGCGGGCGGTGCGTGAGGAACAGCCGGCGTGAGCGTGCTCCGTCACCGCGAAACGACGGCTGAGGCGCCGCCACGGCGCGCAAAGCGCGCCGTGCGGATGACCGGTCGTAAACGATTGAAAATCAATAATCTCCCCGGCCCGCGGCTCCGCCGCGGGCCGGGGAGGCCGAAAAATCCGGTTCCAACGTCCGGCCATCCGCAGCGGGCATCCGCCCGCCGGCGGCGCCCCGAACGCGACCGGCCGGGCGCCCTAAAAATCAAAATCAATCTCGGGCAGGATTAAATCTCAATGTCCTGGGCTTTGAGCTTTTCGGTGTTGTCGGCTATGCGGAGGGCTTCGATGATTTTGTCCAAATCGCCGTTGAGGATATTTTGTAAATCATAGAGTGTCAGTCCGATACGGTGGTCGGTAACGCGGCCTTGCGGAAAATTGTAGGTGCGTATTTTGGCCGAACGGTCGCCACTGCTCACCATGGAACGGCGTTTTTGTACCTCGGCCTCCTTGCGCTTGCGCAGTTCCATCTCGTAGAGCCGCGAACGGAGCACGCGCAGCGCTTTTTCGAAATTCTTGTGTTGGGACTTTTGGTCCTGGCATTGGGCGGTGATGCCCGTGGGAATGTGTGTGAGCCGGACCGCCGAATAGGTGGTATTTACCGACTGTCCGCCCGGGCCCGACGACATAAACAAATCCTTGCGGATGTCCTTCATGTTGATTTCCACGTCGAACTCCTCGGCCTCGGGGAGCACCATCACCGTGGCGGCTGAGGTGTGCACCCGACCCTGGGTTTCGGTCTGCGGAACGCGCTGAACACGATGCACGCCGGCCTCGTATTTCATGGTGCCATACACATCGGGGCCCGATATGTTGAAAATAATTTCCTTGAAACCGCCGGCGGGGCCTTCGTTGTAATCCACAATCTCGGTTTTCCAGCCTTTTTTTTCGGCATATTTGGTATACATACGAAAAAGGTCGCCGGCAAACAGGGCGGCTTCGTCGCCACCGGTGCCTGCGCGTATTTCCACCACGGCATTTTTGGTGTCTTCGGGGTCTTTGGGAATGAGCAACAGCTTAATTTCCTCGGCGGTTTTTTCCAGTTGCGGTTCCAAATCGGCCAGCTCCTCTTTGGCCATTTCCACCAATTCCTTGTCGGTTTCGGTTCGGATTACTTCTTTGGCCTCATCCATTCGGGCTGAGAGCAATTCGTAATCCCGGATTTTTTCCACCAAGGGTTGAAGTTCTTTATACTCCTTGCTGATTTTGACATATTGCTTTTGGTCGGCCATGACCGAAGGGTCGGCCAGTTTGTCGGCCAACTCGTGAAAACGTTGTTTGATAAGGGGAAATTTGTCCTTCATCCTTGGCGGATATATGTGCAAAAGTAACAAAAAAGCCGCAGCTCGGAACTGCGGCTTCGGTTATGTTTACAGGTTGCCTTAGTAATTCCACTGGTCTTCCTCGTAGTCGCGAATCATTTCCTTGATGCGATTGGATTCGAGGAGTTGGCGCAATGCATTTTCATGAATATACTCACGGATACTTCGGTCGCCGTATTCGTTGCTTGTTTTGTAGATGATTGTATTGAAAAATCGTCCGTTGAGCAGGTGGTCGTAGTTCATGGGGCGTGCGGCATTGCGCGGATTGTAGGCATAATAGTTATGCAGGGTTTCGCGCGCATCGGGGAAGAATACCCAGAACAATTCCACCAACTCGGCATCCATACCGGCAGCCACCGAAGCCAGGTCGTAGGCCACAGGAGCAATACCGATAAGCCGGTAGCGTAATTCGCCGTAGCGGGCATCGAAGTACCATACGCCGCGGATATGATATTCTTCGATTTCGGCCGAGGTGATTTTCATCCGGCGGATGTATTGCTCGTCCACCTTGCCCTCGTAGTTGTACTGATCGATACCTGCGTCCATGGTGTCGGTAAAGGTCATGCGTTCTTTGAGCATATCGGGTGTGAGCCTTTCGGTAAAATAGGTATCGGCATAAACCTCGGTGATTTTACCCGAATTGATACCCGACATCAGGGCATCGAAGAGGGAGACCTGACCGGGCGTGGCCAATGCCGTGTCCACCGGATAGTAAAGACGTAAGTTGAAACGTTCGTCCAGGTCGATTTTTTCCCATACCTGAATGCTCCACAACACGTCTTTGTCGTCCGTAAACGGATAGGGTAACGGACGGGAATGATCTTCCTTGATTTGCTGCGGCGTGGGGCGACCGATTTCTTGCGGTGTATGCGCGTTGAGAATATTACTCTGCGCACTACCGACCACCGGCAACAGCATGAGGAAAACCAAAACAAACAACCTTTTCATAACAACCTGTATTTAGCGGAATTAATTGGAAATTTCAATAATAACAGGAGCTGTCTTTGGCAACTTATAGGAGCCTGCTCCTTGCAATTTTGCCTTAATATTGAAAATCTGAACGGTCTGTCCTTTTCGCACACGGCGCAAAGCGCTCTTAGCACGCTGATTAAGCCGTGTTCCATTTACATGTATGGTGGGTTGGCCAGGTGCTTTGAAATCAAAACTCGTTACAATCAATTTAACATCGAAAACAAAGTTTGATAGTTTGGCACCTACCGTACCAATTTCAATATTACGTTTAGGAAGTTTGACATACCCGTCCTGACCACTGATAGTACCCAACGGTGCCGGAATATTCTTTACACGAAATGTTTTTCTATCGGTTTTTGTTTGGCCATTGGGTAATTTCCAAGAAACAACAATTTCAATATTTCGTCCTTTGTAATTTGTAACATTAACTAAATAATGGCCCGGCTTTACCTTTTTGAAATTGGCACCGGGAATGGAAACTTTAACTTTATTGTCGGGAATACCCGGAACGGAAATGGAGAGCGGGTTTTCCACACCCTTGTAAACCACATTCATTTTATCGGCCGAAATAACCGCCGAATTGGGCATGGGGATAACCGAATAGGTATATTCAAACGGCAACTTCACCAGCGAATCGCCTTCTTTGAATTCCAAAAATCCTTTCAAGTCCTTGTCGCCGGGATTTCCAGCCGGCAAATCAACCAATACCTGGCCGTTTTGCATTTGTTCGGCGGATACTTCCTTGCCGTTGATAACGGCTTTTTCGAAAGTCATGGTTTGATCGTAACGTCCCAGCACCACCTTACCTTTTACGCGTTCGTTGGGGAAAAAGGCGCTTTTGTCCAAAAGTACCACTGCTTGATAATTTTTGAACGACACATCGCTTTTGAGCTGACTTTGGAACATGGAGGAGAGTAATTCGTTTTCGCTATTAACGGCGTTGCTTTCCAAGCGAGCCATATTGGTGAGCGATGCAATGGCCGGAAAATCTTCGAATGTATAGTGCATCCAATCGATTTTACCACCTCCTTTGAGTTTAACCGGATCGGTATTGAATCGTTTTTGGATGCGTTGAACGGCAGCTTCGTCGCCGTACTTTTGTGCGAATTCCAAAAGCGATTTTTTATATTGATTTACTTTGTCCAGGAATTCTTTACCTGTTTTGGTCAAACCTTCTCCCTTAAAAAATATTTCGTCAAGTTTGAAACCTTTATCCAAACTTTCATAATCCGGTTTGGCCGGATCCTGACCATATTTTTTAAATAGGTCTTTTTCAAATTTGTCCAGATAGGATTGAAAATCCACGGTGAGTTGGTTCAGGCTTTGCGCATCTTTGAATTTATCGGCATATTTTTCGGGCTGTTCTTGCGCCTTGGCCGACAATTCACTAAGTAATTGAGCATTTTTTTGTTTGGTGAGTTCCACACTTGATTTCAAGTCTTCATAAACACGTCCGAAGGAGGTCAACACCTTTTTGGACATGGTCAATGCCAACATGGCGATGAAGACCAAGTACATCAGGTTGATCATCTTCTGACGTGGTGAGAGTTTTCCACTTGCCATAACAACGGGTTTTTAAAGGATTAAACAAATTTTACTTGCCCATGGCGGACAGCATGCCTTGATAAACTTGGTTGAGTTTGGCAAGATTCTCGTTAAGTTCGGCCATTTTGTGTTGGAGTTCTTCGGCGTGCATTGCCATTTCCTGGTTGGCTTTGGAGCTCTTGTCAACCGATTCCAATTCGGCACGAAGCACTTGGTTCAAGCCTTCCAAATGAGCCGATGCTTCGAGCATTTCTTCGTTGAATCGTTGAGTGGAACCGGCGGCATCCACCACCACATCCAATCCTTTGGCGGCTTCGGCAAATTTGTTCAAGCTCATGCCCAGTCGGTTCATCAAATCGGCATCCACTTTGGCTTCGCGAAGCATTTGGTCGAGTTTTTCGGATAATTTGGCTTCCAATTGATTGCCCGACAAGCTGCTTTTCTTAATTTCATTGTAAAGCAACGACCAATCGAATTCATCTTCGATGGGCTCGAAAGCCGAAATAGCGAACACAATAGCTTCGACGATCATACCGATGGCCAAAATAAGAGTTCCATTGGGCCAGTGTGCAATTTTGAACAAGGCACCGATAATTACTACGGACGCACCGAGTCCGTATACCATTTGAAAGAATTTTTTTCTACCTTTTGAAGTTGCCATATCTTTTCGTTTTTTAAGTTATTCAAATTAATGTACAAGGGGTTTAATAATAAGTCATTTTGGATCCGCGTTGTTTACGCACAAAACGTCTGGCATTGGCTCCCATAAAGTCTTGTACACAACGGAAACCCACATAACTCCGTGCCGAATCGGCATATTCATAGGTACGAGTAGATACTTGAATGAAGTATTTTACATCTTTCCACGAGCCTCCGCGCACCACTTTCCGTTTGTTGAACCAGTCGTGTGTGGTAGGATTGAAGGTGGTTACATAGAGGTATGAATCGGGATTGTAGGACGAAGCCGTCCATTCGGCCACGTTACCGGCCATATTATACAGACCGTAGCCATTGGGATTGTAAGACTTAGCCCGGGCGGTAAATACGGCTTGATCCGAGCCGTAATCACCACGCAGGGGTTTAAAGTTGGCCAGGAAACAGGCTTTTTCATTCATCGTGTACGGCGAACCCCAAGGATAATCGGTTCCTGTACGTCCGCCACGTGCTGCGTATTCCCATTCGGCCTCGGTGGGCAAACGGAAATGATGCAAAGTGGGTTTATGACGGCTACGCAAGAACCAATTCATTTTTTTGGTACGGTAATCGGCAAAAGCATTGGCTTGATACCAATTAACGCCCACCACGGGGTAATCATTATAGGCATCGTGCCAGAAATATTCTTCGAGCATGGGTTCGTTATAGGCATACATAAAGTCTTTGACCCAAACCGTAGTATCGGGATATACTTGAATAATTGTATCGTGTTTAAAAGCTGATTTTTGTTTGCCGGCACGTACGGCACTATTCAAATCAATCCAAGAATAACGATATGTGAATTGTTTTACATCAAATAATCGTTCGCCGTCGGGCGTTTCTTTCAAGGGTAAATAAAGCGAATCGAAAACTTCGGCATAAAACTCATCGGGGAATTTGTTGCGATTGAAAATAATAGGAATCCTCCAATTGAGGCGTTTGCCTGCGGTTTCTTCATCTTCATAGGTCAGTCCTCCATATTTATCAATCATATACCGGTTATAGGCATTACGCGCAGTATCCAAGGATAAATAGGCGTATCGGGCAATTCCTTTGCGTCCTTCGATACCCTCTTCCTCCACCATCTTGGCCAAACGAGTGCGAATAACCGAGTCACGTACGTAGTTAACGAATTCACGGTATTCCGAATTGGTAATTTCGGTTTCATCCATATAAAAGGAATGAACCGTTACGGTTTTGGCAGGAGCGTCATTGGCATAGCCTTTATCTTCGTTTTGTTTACCCATAATAAAGGCTCCTCCCGGTATTAAAACCATCCCGTAGGGCTGATAAGGATGCCATGTCCTGCCTCGTACACCGACAATTTCACCACGTTGGTTAGGACTGCCACAGGATGTCAAAACCAATCCGGCAACCAATAAAATAATGAGGACTCTCTTCATGAGAAACTTATTTTTTTCTTATAAAACAAACACATTACAACATGCCATTTTCAGGTGTGCAATATATAATTTTTTTTTCATACGAAAATCAATGTTTGAGATGAATGTCATAGGCATTACCAAAACTTTAACAACAAGTCCGAATTCCTTCCCTCGATAACATCCATAGCAACCCGTGACGATAAGGGAAGCAGTTTTGTTCCCTTTTCGGAATCGGGCACTTCAATCCACCACCTGCCGGTTTGCGCATTGTGATATAAAAATGTCCGATAATCATGAACATACACTTCGGTTTTCTCCAAATTTTGTATGGATAATAACGGATAATCCTTGATTTTATTTTTCATTCCTTCGAAAAAATGCCAAATCCCAACGGCCATCACTTCGCTATCCACATGAAAAATATTATCTAAGTCCACATGTGAGATAACCGTCAACCGGTTGGCAAGCGATATACCGGCATAATAAAATAAAGCCGCCCATTGTTTAATATCCATTCCGGCCGGATGTGGCAAAATTTCACTTCCTGTTACGCTTCGCGCCAAAACCCGGTAGTCCACCCAAATCAAACCGGCATGGCGTTCAACCACTTCTATCTGCTCATTATCCAAATCACGTAAATACCATAGATCAATCCTGGGGTAGGATGCCAATTTTTGATAATCATGCCCCGTTAAATATTGTTGAACCCCTGCCAAAACAATATGATCAAATTTTAGCGATGAAATAATTTCAGGAATCAGCCGGAAATAATCCTTTCCCAATTCCGGCACAAAAAAAGTTAGTTGTTTAAAATTTAAAACTAACGATGTCAATTCCGTCTCATTACCACGGAGGCCATAGATCAAAAGTCGTGCTTGGGAATACCGTTTATGCAGAAAATCAATGAGTTTAGCTAATCCCACCCCCTTATCATTATCGACAAAAACACCAAGGTGTGCTATTTTTGTTCCATTTGAAACATTCCAAACCAAATCCCGAAGTGCACGACAAACCGGAAAATCCGTTAATATTTCCGGCTTATCGGTTA
>JALWYR010000133.1 GCA_027003085.1 Flavobacteriales bacterium | reverse complement strand
CTTGGGGTCCTTGGGGGCCGGCTGGTCCTTGTGGGCCTTCGGGGCCTTGGGGGCCTTTACAGGAGATACTTACCGCTGCTAACAACATGAGCAGCATGAACAGACGGGAAACAAAGTTTTTCATAAGAATAAAGTTTTGGAGGTTATTGTATAACAAAAGTCTCACAAGTTTCCCGTTTTTTTGTCTCAATTTCTTGCTTTCGAACAAAATGAGACAAATTGCCCCCAAATGGGTGAGTTTTTTCACCCCTTTAATACCTTTTTCCGGGCTCACGGGTGATTTTTACCCCTATTTTTAGTTTATTGAGTCCGTTTTTTGACAAAATAATATCCCGGAATTTCCTTTCAACGGCATTATCCGGTGCCAAAATACTTACTAAGAAACCAAAAAATTCTTAGGAAACCGTAGCACCGTTATCCGTTTGTTCTTCGGGGCCAACAAACACCAAACGTCCGCCGGCATCCTGCGTCATCAATATCATACCTTCGCTCAGGATGCCGCGTAGCTTGCGCGGTTTTAAATTTCCCAGCCAAACCACTTGCTTGCCGATAATTTCGTCCGGTTGATAATGCGCTGCAATGCCCGAAACTACGGTTTTGGTTCCCAAGCCGGTATCCAGGGTCAGTTTGAGTAGTTTGTCGGTTTTGGGCACCTTTTCGGCGGCGGTGACGGTGGCAATGCGCAAGTCCAGTTTTTGAAAATCGTCGTAGGTAATTTCAGGTTTGAGCGGCGAAGCGGCGGGTTGGGATTTTTCCGCTTTGCTGCGGTGGAGTTTGTCGATTTGCGCTTGGATTTGCGCATCATCGATTTTGTCGAACAACAATTCCGTTTTCCCGATTTGATGTCCGGCCGGCAATAAAACTCCGGTTTGTGCAACCTTATCCCAATCCGCCGCGGGAAGGTTCCACATACGGCGGATTTTTTGGGCCGAGAAAGGCAGGAACACTTCACCCAAAACGCCCAAGGCCGCCACCAGTTGATTGGCCGTAAACATGATGGATTTGACCCGTCCGGGTTCGGTTTTAATCTTTTTCCAGGGTTCGTTGTCGGCCAGGTATTTGTTGCCCATGCGGGCCAAATTCATATACTCGGCAAGGGCATCACGGAAGCGGAATTTTTCGATCAAATCCCCGATTCGCCCCGGAAATTCCCGCATGCGTTCCAGCACTTCAAGGTCTTGGCCGGAAAGTTTGCCGGGTTCGGGAATGATGCCGTCGTAGTATTTATGCGTCAGCACGCCCACGCGATTGACAAAGTTCCCCAGGTTGCCCACCAGTTCGTTGTTGTTGCGGGCTTGGAAATCTTTCCACGTAAAATCATTGTCCTTGGTTTCGGGCGCATTGGCCGTGAGCACGTAGCGGAGCACGTCCTGCTTGCCGGGAAAATCTTCCAAATATTCGTGAAGCCAAACGGCCCAGTTGCGCGAAGTGGAAATTTTGTCGCCTTCCAGGTTCAGGAATTCGTTGGCCGGCACGTTGTGGGGCAGGATATAGCCGCCGTGGGCTTTGAGCATGGCCGGAAATATGATGGTGTGGAAAACAATGTTGTCCTTGCCGATAAAGTGAATCAGCTTGGTATTTTCGTCCTGCCAGTAGGGTCGCCAATCCTTTCCGGTGCGTCCGGCCCATTCCTTGGTGGACGAAATATAGCCGATGGGTGCATCGAACCAAACATACAGCACTTTTCCTTTGGCACCCTCCACCGGAACGGGCACGCCCCAATCCAGGTCGCGGGTTACGGCCCTGGGCCGGAGGCCGTCATCCAACCATGATTTTACTTGACCCAGCACGTTGGGTTTCCAGTCGTGTTTATGCTCTTCCAAAATCCATTTCCGCAGCCAACCGGCGTGTTTGTCCAAGGGCAGATACCAATGCTTGGTTTTCCGTAGCACGGGACGTGCGCCCGAAATCATCGAAACGGGATTGATCAGTTCGGTAGGACTAAGCGATGTGCCGCATTTTTCGCATTGGTCGCCGTAGGCCTCGGTGTAGCCGCATTTGGGGCAAGTGCCTTTTACAAAGCGGTCGGCCAGGAATTGCCCTGCCTCGGGGTCGTAGAGTTGTTCGCTTTCTTTTTCGATAAATTCGCCCTTGTCGTAGAGTTTACGGAAAAAATCGGCGGCAGTCCGGTGATGCAACGGCAGGGATGTGCGGCTGTAATTGTCGAACCGGATGCCGAAATCTTCGAAGGATTTTTTGATCAATGCGTGGTATTTATCCACAATTTCCTGCGGACTTACGCCTTCCTTCCGGGCGCGGATGGTGATGGGCACGCCGTGTTCGTCGGACCCGCAAATGTAGATGGCATCGCGGCCTTTGGCTTTTTGGTAACGGGCAAAGATGTCGGCCGGAATATAAACGCCCGCCAAGTGTCCGATATGCACGGGCCCGTTGGTGTAGGGCAATGCGGCGGTGATCAAATAACGTTCGGGTGCACTCATACGCAAGGGACTTGTATGTGCAAAAATACGACAAATTCCTGTGGGAAAGTTTATGTTTATTAGGGCGCCCGGGCGCCTGCGTTCGGGGCGCCGCCGGCGGGCGGATGCCCGCTGCGGATGGCCGGACGTTGGAACGGAATTAGGGTGGCCCCGGCCCCGCGGCTTCGCCGCGGGGCCGGAGCGTTGGCTGATTTTCAATCGGTTACATCCGGCCATCCGCCCGGCGCGCTGTGCGCGCCGGCGGCGGCGCCACGGATTCCGCTTCGGGACGGCGGAGCGCCCTCGCGGAAACCCGTTTCCTCACGGCGTTGCAGCAAGTATAAAATGTCGGAATAGTTGCAGTTATTTTTTTCAAGAACAATGCCGGCCGAAGTCATGGGCGGAGCTATGCCAAGGATGGTCAATGCCGTTGCCTGCAAAAAGAATAAAACTTGATGTAATGATTTTATGCTTACTGCAACGCCCAGGCGCCCGTCGCGTGCTCCGCTCAAACGGGCCGGCCGCCCGCACCGGCATTTCGATGCCGCGGTGCGTGGGGCCTCCCGCTGTCGGCCTCCGCCCGCGGGAAATGCTCGGGCGCGCAGCCGGCCCGTAACCGCTGCGCCCGCTGGCGCGACCAAGGCCGGCTTCGCCGTCCTTCAATGTTTACAGTAGCGGCCAAACATGAATCCGGATGTTTCAACCGAAGCCGGATTTCTCGTTGTAGCTGCGCTATTCATCGCGCGGAAAAAGCGCCCTTTAATGTTAGGTATTATATAACGCCGCCGGTGTCGGGAGACACCGGCGGAGCGGGATTCTCTGTGTCTTCCCCGTAAAAACATGAATCCGGGGGACGGATTGTCTCTACTTGGCCTACCCGCGATACCGGGAATGACATAAAAAAATCACCTCGGGCACCGAGGTTTTCGACCGAGTCGGCGCTGTTCGCTTACTACCCACTTACCCCAAAGTGCCGGGATTGCCAATCCGGTGGCTTCGATCCACTTCCCACTTCCCACTCCGTTCGAAGCATGTAGCCACCTAAATGAATTATCGGCGAATTTAATCACCAATATCTAAGACATGGCTAATAGAAAGTCCATTCGGGGCTTTAATGTTATTAGACTTGCTAAGAATTAACAAAAATCAATAAAGTCTTTTTGTTTTAAAAAAGTTCCATACCTCTGCGGACATTTCAATGTCGTGATTTTGCTTGTTGAAGTAATGTTCATATACACTCGAAAAACGTTCCCTGATACTTGGTGCCGAATGGCCGCCTCCATTAATCTTATAGAAAACGACTTCGGTGTGGTTCAGTCCATTTGCATAGGTAAATTTTTGTACAACGCCGCCGTCGTCCGGGTCTAAATCCGGAAAAGCATAGGTTTGCGGTATCGTATCGGTTTGATTGAAATGCACCCAAAAGTTCACCGATTCGGGGGTGGATAAGACACTCCCATGGTTGGGGTTCGGCGGATTACCTATGGTTCCACCGTTGTAGGGCATAAGATTGTCATTGGTTCCGTTCATAAACAAAACGGGAAGGGGACGCGAAGGCGGATTGCAATTCGAAACGGCAGGCATTGCAGCAGCAACCGTTGCCACGGCTGCTATTTTGTCGTTGAGCTCAATGCCCAACCTTTGGGCCATAAAACCGCCATTTGAAGTACCGGAAGCATAAATACGATTTCGATCGATATTGTATTCCGCTTCTACTTTACTTATCAAGGTGGCTATAAAGCGGACATCATCGGCACCGGAACTCACATTGCAATCGCCGCGGCAATCGTTCCACGTGGGTTTGCCGTAAGCACCGTTCAGCCCTTCGGGATAGATAACGATAAATTTTTCGCGTTCGGCCAGTTCCATCCAAAGTTTGTAGGGTGTTTTATGGCCGCTTTGTCCGGTCATATCTTCGATATAAACTCCACCACCATGAAGTTCAATGACCAATGGCAGGGACAATGTTCCCGATTGGCGGGGAATGTAGATGGCATAACGCCGGTTTTTACCGTCAATATTAATGTTTTTGGTAAATAATCCATAATCCCTATTGCCGGAGCTTTTATGACACTTTGCTCCGGACATCCAAAGGACAATAAAAAAAAGAATTAATTTACTTTTTTGACCGGTTTTCATACGTGTACATTTTAAAAAACTTGCAAACAATTGATGCTCAATTCAAAGATAATGTTTTTTAGCGAAGCAGTTTTTTTTAATAACTTCGTAATCCGTACTTAATAAAAAAGGAACGAATCCGGCCGGAAGAAGTGAGGCCGCAAGCGTTAATATTCCGGGCCTATTTCGCACATTACAATATATCCCTTAGGCAGAGATAACTCCCTGCGGTATACTACTTTCCCGAGAAGACCACAATGCTCCGCAATCGCGAGGGAAAACAAGCGCGGCCCGGGCGACGGCCCACGGAAGCGAAGGTTTCACGAGCCGGCGAGAAGACCGGCGCCGCCGGAGCGCAGCGAAGGCGCCAAAGGGCTTCGAAGCCCGCGAAGGGAGACGCCAAAGGTGGCTCCCGGAGCTGCGGAACAAGACAAGGGGCGCCGGCCCCGCGCCTTCGGCGCGGGGCCGGCGGCGCAAAATCGGGCAGGAATTTTCATGTGATGATTTCAAAACACCGGAATTTCGGTATCCCGTCCGCTTGCCGTAAAATTTTGCGCCGCCGGCAGCGGAATTTCATTCCGCCGCCGGCGCCCCGAAGGCTTGTGGAGCCGTGGAGGCGACCGCAGGGCGCCGGAACGCCCAAAAATCAATGAAAATCAGAACGGATAATTGATGCCCAATTGCAAGGTGCCATCGGTAATGCGCGGCCATTTCCAACGTTGGGGCAAAGGATAAGCCGGGTCGTAGATTTTGAAAGCGTAGTCCAACCGCAAGGCGAAAAATCCGAAATCATACCGGTAGCCGAAGCCCGCCCCTATACCGATGTCGCGAAGCGATTGCCAGCCGTGGAACTTGGCCTTTTCGTAGGGAATATCATCCCAAAGGTTCCAAATGTTGCCTGCGTCCACAAACAGGGCACCGCGGTGGGCATCCATAATGCCGAAACGCCATTCCGCGTTGGCCATCAGCTTGAAGTTGGCTTCGTTGAAATCGCCGATGCCGCCCGTGCTTCCCGGGCCCAGTTCAAAAGCCCGCCAAGCCCGTATGTCGGTGGAACCGCCGGCATAAAATGCCTCCACAAAAGGCACGTTACGCGAATTGCCGAAGGGCACGGCCAGTCCGGTGTAGAACCGTGCGGCCAAAATGTTATTTTTGGATAATTCCCAGTGGCGGATGTAGCTGTATTCGGCCTTGACAAATTGGGCATAGGGCACGCCGTTTACGGTGCGTTGGCCAACGTTGTTTTCGGGCAATGGGGTTATTTTGGAAACCAGTCCGGGTAACCATCCGGCAAAGCCCAGGTAGAATTTATGCATCCAAAAATCGGGGTCGGTCAGGCTGCTGCGCGTATCGTAAAGAAGCCGGTAGTTGGAATTGATAATCAGGACGTTTTCGGTGAGCCGGGTCTTGCGTTCGTAGATTTGGCGAATGGTGTTGCGCACATCGGCCGGAAGGGCGGGGTCGTTCAGGGCCGTGTGGATAAAATCATCGGCCTGGCCCGGGTCAATGCCCGAACCGTAGTAGTTTTGGGCAATTTGGTTCAGCCGGTCGAAGGCGGCGGAATAGATTTCGAAATACTGGTCGGGATTTTTGTAATTCACGTGATTGATTTCCAGCGGATTAACCGTATTTGTAACGATGTGGTTGGGCCGCCATTCGTAGCCATAGAGGAAATAAATTTTTTGCCTGTCGAGGCCGATATTGGTTTGCGTGTTGTAGCGCAGTCCCAAATGTGTTTTGGGACGCATATACATAGGAATCAGCCGCTGAATGGGTTTGGGTGCAATGATTCGCGGAATCCGCAGGTTCAGGTCGATGCCCGTTTCGCGAACGTTGAAATTCAAATTGCCTTTGGGCAGGTTAAAACGAATGGAACTGGCCCAGAGCGAATAAACCGACAAACTCAGGTTTTCGAAGCCGTGGAAAACATTGCGCCAGGTAACGGCGCCTTCGAACGAAATACCCAAGGGCCGGATGTTGGAACGCGACACACCCACCGACGCCGAAGTCCCGAAACGTTTGTTGGGCACCAAAACGATTTCGGCATCGAGCAAACTGTCGTTTTTGGGGAAATGATTGATATAGATTTGCCAAAAGTTTTCCAGGTTCATCAATTGTTCGCGGGTGCGGTTCAGGTTGCGGTCGGAATACAAGCTGTCGGGATGCAGGAACAACGACCGCGCCAAAAGTTCGGAGCGAAAGCGGCGTTCGCGCGGGTAAAAGAATAGTTTTTTGCCCAGCGTGTCGATGCGGGCGGGGCGGTGTGTGCGTGTGTGGATGTCCCGGACAATCCTTATACGAAGACTGTCGTAGCGGAAAGGTAAAAAAGGCCGGGTGAGTATGGAATCGCCGCGGCGGAAAACTTTGTCAGGTATCAGGGTGTGCAAATGGATGTAGGGATGCGGTATGCTGTCGTAGATAATGTCGTAATGAATGTTGGCCAATTGAAAATCATACAATCCGTGGTTGCGAAAATAGGCCGTCATTTTTTCCCTGTCCAGGGCCAAACTGTCGCGATTGTAGTAACGATGCGGATGCGAATAAAGCCGCGGGCGAATTTGCTTGTAAAGTTGCTTGACCACGGGCGAGGAAATCGAGTTGCTTACCGAATCGATGCGGTAGCGGGGGCCTTCGGCTATGGTATAGTGCACATCGGCTTTCAATGCTTTTTGCGGATGGATGGCCCAGCGGGTCGTATTATCCAAAAAGCCGCGGTTTTTGAATAGCAATTGCAAATTGCGGGCACTTCGTTTGACCTTGAAACTGTCGACAAGCACCGGAGGTTGGCCAAAGGCCTGTATTTGCCGGTTCAGGCCGGCGTAATACATCCTGAGTTGATACACCTGTTTTTCGGAAAAAATCCGTTTAAATAGCCGGATGGCGCCCGGATGCCGGCGGACAAACCGGTTGTAGGTGCTGTCGGGTTGCGGGTCGGCAATGGAATACACACCCACCAATACGGGATAGCCCAAAACATAGAAATTGGGTTGTTGGAGAATATAATTTTGGGCCTTAGCGGGCTTGATGGTTGCGGTATGCCGGTAATTTAGCTTATTTTTACGCAACAAATACCGGCCCTGAGGAACCAATTTGTGAATATTGCACGAACCAATTCCCGCGGCCAATAAAATGCCTGCCAAAATGCGACCCAAGCTTTTCATAGCGGTTTTACAAAATTACTCTTTTTCAACCACAAACCGAAGCCAATGAAGCCCGGCAAAGAACAAATCAAACGCATCAGGAAACTTTACCGCAAAAAATACCGGCGCGAAACCGGGCTTTTTGTGGTGGAACGTTGGAAAATCATCCGTCTTTTCCTGGAAGCGGGCTACCGGCCCGAACAAATTTGGGCTGTCCGGCCGCCGGAATTCCCTGCGGATGTTGCTTGGACACAAGTGGACGCCCGCACATTGGCGGCGATGAGTGATCTGCAACATCCCTACGATGCCTTGGCGGTTTTTCGTATGCCACAGCCGGAGCCGTTCCGTCCCCGGGGGTTGGTTCCCGTGCTGGACGGCATTCAGGATCCGGGAAATTTGGGCACCATCATCCGCACGGCCGATTGGTTCGGCTTGCATCAAATCCTTTGTTCGCCCGACAGTGTGGATGCGTTTAATCCCAAAGTGATTCAGGCATCGATGGGCTCCTTGGCAAGGGTTAAAGTGTTTTACGGCCCTTTGGAGCAATGGTTGGAGGCAAACGAAATGCCGGTTTTCGGCGCATCGGCCGGTGGCGATAATCTTTTCGAAACCCGTTTGCCCGGTGCTATGTTTTTGGTCTTGGGCAACGAAGGGAACGGGATTGGCGCCGGATTGCAAAAATACATTTCGCAACATTTGGCCATCCCCAAAGCTGCCCGGGCCGCCGCCGAAAGTTTAAACGTGGCCCAGGCGGCCGGTATTTTTATGGCCGAATGGTTCCGGCAGCAGCGGTTTACTTGAATTCGGTTTGGCGCAGGATGTCGTTGAACTGCTTTTTGATGTCGGTGCCGGCGTCGTAGATCATCTGTTCGTTTGACGGGAAGGGCGCGCGTTTTTTCTGGGTAAATTCCAGGATTTCCTGTTCCAGCGCCCGGCGGTCGCCCGTGTAGGTGGCATAGCGGTGTTGGAACACATATTGCGCCGTTAGCGGTTTGTTGAACAAAGTCCGGCCCGTGTGCGGGTCGAAAAACAGCACTTGGGCTTGGATGCGGGCTTCCTTGGTTTGTTCATACAAATGCACCGTGGCCTGCACCTTGCGATAGACGGGGATTTTGACCGGCCGTCCCAAACTGTCCTTTACAATGTTGCCATTGGCATCTTTTTGGTATCGCCATCCGTCCTGAATTTCGCGTTCGCGCACAATCACTTTTTCGCGTTCACGTTCGGGGCTCACTTGGATGTCGGTAAAAACGAGTTTTCCGGTATAATCGTATTGGGTGCTGTCGCCCGTCCAGTCGGTGTAACGGGTCCAAAAGTTATCGGCATTGTAGCTGTCAAAGCGGGTCAGTTCGTCCAGTAATTTCCGGGGCAGGACTTTGTCGGTGCGGTTTTCGATGCGTATGCCCACGCTGACCATACCCTTGGTGCGTGCTTGTTCCATCAACTGACGCGTATCGCGAAAACCGGGGTGCAGGAAATCGGCTTTTTCCAGCAATTGATAAGCCCTGCGGTAGGCCTGACGGTCGTTTTTTTGCATTTCGGCCAGGGCTTGGTCGTAGAGGTAAAGGACGTATTTTTCACGCGCTTGGATGGTGGCATCGGAAAAATCGCGAAGGTCGAAGCGGGCTTGCCGGTTTTGGCCCACTACGCGCAAGGGAAGCAACGGACGGATAAGATCTTGGCGTTGATTGATGCGCACGAGCGTATTGTAGATCTGTTCCCAACGGTCGGGGCGGGGGTCTTTTTTCCATTGTTCAATCCGGGCCAAATCTTCGGCTTGGGCCTTGGCAAAGGCTTTTTCCAGGAGCAATACGTATTTATCGGTTGATTTGACATTGCGTTTTTTTTGAAGTTTACGAACCGCCAGTTCTATGGCATCGTCGTAGTGTCCGGCACCTATGAGTTCGTTGATTTTTCTGGCCGGGCCACAGGCCGTCATAAGCACAATAAGCAAACCAAGGATGTAAATTTTTTTCATTCCTCCAATTTTTTTTCAAAAATAATCAAATCCCGTGCCTAATCCCAATGGCGGAGGATGCGGGGCACACGCGGATGCACATCGGTCAGGATTTCGTAAGGTATGGTTTGTAAAGCCCCGGCCCAGACTTCCACCCGCGGGTCGCGGCCGAAAATTTCGACCCAATCGCCCGGCCGGACATCGGTGCCGGTGGCATCCACCGTAATCAAATCCATACTCACGCGTCCTACGATAGGACAGCGATACGCGTCGCAGCGCACATAGAGGCCGCGTTCGGACGCCAAACGACGGATGCCGTCGGCATAACCTACTGGAACCAAGGCAATGCGCCGGGGCGAAGGTGCACGATAGGTGCGATTGTAACCCACACTTTCGCCGGCATCAATTTCCCGCACTTGGGTGATCCGCGCCCGTAGCGAAGCCACCGGACGAAGGCCGGGTGCCGCATCAGCGGGCAAAGTATGGTAGCCGTAGAGTGAAATACCGGGTCGCACCATATCGAAATGGCTTTCGGGAAAGCGAAATATGCCGGCCGTGTTGGCCAAATGTTGAAGCAATCCCGGATATACAACTTTCCATGGGCGGGAAAGTTTGTCGAACAAACGGATTTGTGCGCGCGTAAAATCGTCTTCGCCGGGGTCGTCGGCGGCGGCGAGGTGTGAAAAGATGCTGCGGGGTTCCAAAATGCTTTGCCCACGGAAAAAATCAAGCAAATCCGAATTTTGTCCGGTCAAAAGCCCACTGCGGTGCATGCCCGTATCCAATTGGATATGCACCGGATATCGTTCCAATCCCTTGCTTTTCAGAAAGTCATGGTAATGCCGTGCTTGTCCCATATCGTAAATCACCGGTTGCAGCCGGGCGGCAAAAAATTCCGGTTCGGGTTCCACCGGCGGATTATAAACCACCACCGGAAGCCGGTCGTTCGATGCTTTGAGTTCTAATCCTTCGCTTGCTTGGGCCACGGCCAAGTAACGGGCATCGTTGCCCACAATGGAGGCCACCAAAGTAGCGTCGTGGCCATAGGCGTTGGCTTTTAGGTTGAGCCAAAGCCGGGTGCCGGGCCTCAATGCTTTCCGGATTTCGGCAAGATTGTGCCCCAGTGCATCCGGCGAAATCCATAGGGTTTTATTGTCCATCCCGGGTCATTGTTGCGCAAAGAAAATTACGGATTTTACGGCGTATGAAAAAGGATGTGCTTGGGTGTTTTGAAATTTTTTCGAATTGTATTTTAGAAATCACTTTCAAGGCGCTTTCTTACTCTCCTTCAAGCATCGTTATATCAAGTATGAAATGTTTAGAAAAGTTGAAGCTATATTTCCCGGAACAAAGATGTTGGCCCGGATGCATAGCCATAGTAATGGCATGGGATGTCAATGCCGTATTCGACAACACCTAGAATACTTAATGCCATGCTAAGCCCCCGGATGATCCCAACGAAAAGCCATACCGGAGTCATTTGTCAATGAGGCTTCAAGGTGTCAAAAAATTATTTAAATTTGAACAATAACCAAATCATTAAATCATGAGCATAGGCATTTTTTTAACCCTGGCATTGGTGCTATTGGTGCTTTCGGGCTTTAAAATCGACCGCGAATACCAACGCGGCGTGATTTTCCGGCTGGGACGTTTTCATGCCGTCAAAGGGCCGGGATTGTATTGGATCATTCCCTTTGTGGACCAACGACGACAAATCGATTTGCGCACCATCACTTTGGACATCGAAAGTCAGGAAACCGTAACCAAAGACAGTGTTACCGTGCGCATCAATGCGGTGCTTTATTTCCACATCGAACATCCCGAAAAGGCCGTTATCCAAGTGCGCGACTATATGCAAGCCACCTATCAGGCGGCCCTGACGGCTTTGCGAAACGTTATCGGACAACATAATTTGGACGAAATCCTGAAAGACCGTGAGAGCATCAATGCCACCATCAAGGAAATTGTGGACCAAATCACCAACGATTGGGGTCTGGTGGTGGAATACATCGAAATGAAAGACGTGGAAATACCCGAGTCCATGCAACGGGCGATGGCCAAGGAAGCCGAAGCCATTCGCGAAAAACGTTCGCGCATCATCAAGGCCGAGGGTGAATTGGAAGCCGCCCAAAAGTTGCAAGAAGCCGCCGGATTGATAGCCCAAAATCCCGCTTCGCTCGAACTGCGGCGTATGCAAATGATCACCGAAGTGGGCGCCGAACACAATACCACCACCATCATCCTGATGCCTTCGGACTTTGTGGATATGGCACAAAGCATAAGCCAAGGGCTTCGTATCAAATTGGACCGGGGCGGTGAAACGGACGGTGCAAAGAAATAAACCTTTTTCAAAAAGTTTGCCGGTGAATGCTTATCCTCCTGTCGGTCTAACATTTAGTTAATCACTTTTTTTCGAGTTGAAATGAAAAAGATGTTTTTTTTGTTCGTAATATTACTTGCAATCATTATCTTGGCGGCCTACCTGTGGCCCGTAAAGCCGGAAAATTTTTTTGCATTATATCCCAAACAGGACAAACCGGCCCGGACATTGAAAGAATTTTTGTCGCGTCCGGTTAAACATGTGGATGTGGACGGTGTCCGGTGGACATATTACAGCGGCGGTTCAGGAGACACGAGCATTCTTTTTGCCCACGGCATGGGTGGGGCTTACCAGCTTTGGTGGCAACAAATCATGTATTTCGAACCGCACTACCGGGTGATTAGCTACACCTTGCCCGAGCCGGTGGACAATCTGGACGATACGGCAAAGGGTATTGAGGCCATTTTGCAAAAGGAAAAAGTGGATAAATTCATTGTGGTGGGCACATCCATGGGCGGATACATTGCCCAATACCTTACACATATTTGGCCCGGCCGGGTACTCAAAGCCGTTTATTCCAATACTTTTCCGCCTAACAAATTGATTGAGCAGAAAAATGCACGGTTGGCCAAAATTTTACCTTGGGTTCCTACCATACTCATTGCCAAATCGGGCGAAAAACAACTCCGCGAAAAACTTGTGCCCGCAGCACACAACGATAGCTTGCTGGCTGCTTTTTTGCCCACCATGCCGTTTAGCAAAAAACAATTTTTGAACCGCTACAAAGTGCTGACCGACAAATTTTTCCCGCAACCGGATCGATATGTTTACAAAAGGATTCCCAAATTGATTATCGAATCGGCCAATGATCCGTTGGTGGAAAAACCATTGCGCGAAGCCCTGAAAAAATTATACACCGGTGCACAGGTGGTAAATATGGGCAACGAAGGGCATTTTCCTTATATCACGGCCACTAAACGATTTAACGGGATATTAGCAACTTTTTTCAGGGCGCCTAATCCGTATGTCGAAGCGGAGAAAACCGTTTACACGTATTTCCAAGCCCGCACTTCGGCCGACACGTCGGCTTTACGGCGGTTATTTGCCGGCGGGGCCCGGTTGTGGTTTCATACGGACAATGATGTTCGCTATATGGAGTTGGAAGATTACTTGCAACATGTGGCAGGCGAAGGCATCCGTGAGCCCTACATCCGGATCATCGATGGACAAATCGACGGCACATTGGGGAATTTTATAGCCGAATTCCGATACGGTGATGCCGCTTATCGCGATTATTTGCAATTGGTGAAAGCCGGTTCGCAATGGCGGATTGTCAGCAAAGCTTTTGAAAAAATAAATTGAAGGAACCATGTTTGAACGATGTCGTAAAATCATTGACCGTTGGGCTCGTCCCGGGTGGCTTTGGGCCGGTTTGGCGGTTATCATTTTTTTTAATGCCGTTCTGTTTCCGGTTTTTCCAAAATGGATGGGACTTGGCAATATGCCGATGGTCTTGGACCTTCGTTTGCATTATTCGGTATCGGGCGTAAGCAAGTTGTTCGAAACTTTGGGTCCCAAGGGTTTGCACATTTACCGCCTGGGCGAGTTATTGATTGACATTCCTTACATGTTTTTCTATTCATTTTACTACGCAGTGGTGCTACGCTATTTTTTGAAGCGGAAGCACGATCAATGGCCCGGTTGGATTGTTTGTTTACCCTTTGGTATCGGTATTTTCGATTTTCTGGAAAATACGGGCATCATTTATCTTATCCATTCCTATCCGCGCCTTGACGGAGTTTCGGTTGGTTTGGTGTCGGCAATGACCACTGCCAAATGGTTGATGGCGGCAATTACGTTTCTGGCATTACTTGTGATATGGCTAAAACCTTCGGATATCGAAAAAAAATAATAAACCCGGCTGGGCATAGACACATCACCAATCAACCCATTTCCGTATCTTTGGAAAAAATAGGTTTCGATGAGCGAATTCGAAAAGATCACCGAAAAGGAATCGCACTATCACGATTTGGAAAAAAAGAGCATTCGCGAGTTGCTTACCGCTATTAACAACGAGGATAAAACCGTGCCTTTTGCGGTGGAAAAAGCCATTCCGCAAATCGAAGCCCTGACGCGTGTGGTGGTGGACCGCTTGCGTAAAGGCGGCCGTTTGTTTTATATCGGTGCAGGCACAAGCGGGCGTTTGGGCGTGGTGGATGCATCGGAATTGCCACCCACGTTCGGCGTGGAAGACGATTTGGCCATCGCCCTGATTGCCGGCGGCGACAAAGCCATTCGCAAAGCCGTGGAAGAAGCCGAAGATTCCTACGACCAAGGTTGGGAAGACTTGAAAAAACATAACATTTCGCCGCGCGATGTGCTGATAGGCATTGCCGCATCGGGTACCACGCCCTATGTGGTGGGCGCTGTGCGCCGGGCCCGTGAACACGGTATAGCCACGGGGGCCATCACCATGAATCCGGGTAGCCCGCTGGCATTGGCCGCCGAATATCCGGTGGTGGTGGTCGTGGGACCCGAATTTGTTACCGGCAGTTCGCGTATGAAAGCCGGTACCGCCCAAAAACTGGTGCTTAATATGATATCCACCACCGCCATGATTCAATTGGGCCGCGTGAAGGATAACAAAATGGTGGACATGCAACTGACCAACCAAAAGCTGGTAGACCGCGGCACGCGTATGATTATGGAAGAAACCGGCCTGCCCTACGAAAAAGCCCGTGCCGAACTGCTCCGGTGGGGTAGCGTTCGACGGGCTTTGAAGGAATATTTTAAAAATCATCCGCAATGAAATCGCGTATTTTATCGTTGCTCATTTTCCTTATCATCTTATTGCCTGCCTATCGATGCCGAAAGGGAAATAATAATGACCTTACTTCCCGGCAAAAACAGGTTAATAACATAATACAAAACATCCGGAAAAAATGGGCTCCCGACGCGCGTGATCATGTTTTTGAAATTTCGTTCTCCTACAATAAAAACAATAGCATTCTTTTGCATGGCGCCACCGACCGTCCCGAGGCATTGACAGCCCTGCGCGATAGTTTGGAAGCGCTTGGTGTTCCGGTGATCGACTCTGTGCTTGTCCTTCCTGTGGATAGCTTTCGCAACCTGGTGGGCGTGGTGCGGCTTTCGGTGGCCAATTTACGTACTCGGCCCGAACATTCCGCCGAGCTTGCTTCGCAAATGCTCATGGGCATGCCGGTTCATATTTTGGAAAAACGAAACGGATTTTTCCGCATTCGCACAACCGAGGGCTATTTGGGTTGGACCGATTCGGACGCATTGATAATGATGTACCGTCCGGCTTTCGAAAAATGGGCCCGGGCACCCAAAGTGATTATGGACGAAAACTACGGAAAAATTTATGCCGACACCTTGCCCGATGCACCGCAAATTTCGGATGTGGTTAAAAACGATGTTTTGATATTACTCGGCCAACATACCTATTTCCTGCAAGTTCAATTGCCCGACGGACGCCGCGGTTTTGTTCCGTCCAATGATTTTGTTTTACTCAATGAATGGGAAAAGCTGAACAAGGATTTTGCCGCCCTTTCCGACATCACCACCGAAGCACTACACGACTATCCGGGCATTCCTTATCTGTGGGGCGGAACATCGGTCAAGGCCTTGGATTGCAGCGGATTTACCAAAAACCTGTATCAGAGTTTCGGCTACCTGCTCCCGCGCGACGCTTCGCAGCAGGCCCGCGCCGTTCGGCCTGTTCCGCTCACCGAACGCTTGGATTCACTCCAACCGGCCGATTTGCTCTTTTTCGGCACGCATCGTCCCAGCGGTTCACCCAAAATCACACATGTGGCTCTGTATTTGGGCGCAGGACGTATTATTCACGCCACGGGTGAAGTAAAAGTGGAAAGTTTGTTTCCCGAAGATTCGCTCTACAACGATGCGCGGCGCAAAACCTTGCTGGGAGCGGGGCGGGTTTATCGTATTTATGAGCGCAGGATATATCCATATTACACGGAACAGGCCGTGAAAATATTTTTCCCTGACCAACGTTAAAATGCTATGCGCCGGCTTTTGCATATTGTGTTTCTGTTTTTTCCCGCCCTGCTCCTAGCACAAGCCACGGGCCGGGTAACGGGCACAGTGCGCACCGAAACCGGTAGGCCCTTGCCCAATGTGCAAATTCAAGCCGGACGCTATGGAACGGTCAGCGATGCCAAGGGGCAATACACGCTAACATTGCCCCAGGGGCAATATATGCTCACCTTCTCCTATTTGGGCCGCGAGACCAAAACGCTCTCCGTGAATGTAGTAGCGGGCAGGGTGGTACGGCAAAATATTGTCCTGGCATTGTCGGCCGAAAACATTCGTCCGGTGGAAATCACCGGCCACACACGGCAAGAACGCGAAGGCGCCGTGCAATTACAATTGCGCGACATACAAGTGGCACCCACGCCTACGCCTTCGCTCAAAGGCATTTTGATCAGTTTGCCTTCGGTGTCGCAACTGGACGAAATGAGTTCGCAATATTTGGTTCGTGGTGGGAATTATGATGAAAATGCCGTGTATATCAACGGCATCGAAGTTTTTCGCCCGTTCCTGATTCGTAGCGGCCGCCAAGAAGGACTGTCAACCACCGACCCGGCTTTGGTTCGTTCGCTCTATTTCTATGCCGGTGGTTTCCCGGTGGAATTAGGCGACCGGCTGTCGTCGGTATTGGACATCCGTTATGTGGAACCGCAGAAAAAACAAACCAAAATCCAAGCCGGCTTCACGGGCATCAATTTGGCTTTGCTACGCCCGGGAAAACGATTGAATTTCATTGGAAGCATCCGCTATCTGAACAACACACTCTTGGTCAGAAAAACCGAAGGCGATGCCGAATTTCAACCCGCCTTTGCCGATATGCAAACCTTGCTCCGTTGGCATCCGGACAAGCGTTGGACGCACCAATGGTTTACGCGCATCGGTGTAAATCGCTTCCGTTTTGTTCCGTTTACCAAGGTTACCAATTTCGGCACTTTTACCGACGCCCGTTCCTTGGTGATTCGCTATCAGGGTAACGAGAAAGATGCTTTCGACAATCAATTTACCGCCGTCAAAAGTACGTATTCGTCAGGACCAAACGACCGGATTAGCTTTACGGGCAGTTTTTATCATAGTGCCGAGCGCGAACATTTCGATTTGCTGGCATCCTATTTTTTGGGCGAACCCAACACCGATTTGTCGGGCGACCACTATGGCGACCCGATGAACCTGCAATCGTTGGGCGCAGAATTGGACCATGCCCGCAACCTTTTGGATGCCGTTATTGCGCAAAGCGAGGTCCGGTGGTCGCACAAGGGCAAGTCCATCGAGCGCAATGTGGGTTTCATGTACCGTTACGATAATGTGCGCGACCGCATCCGCGAATACCAAATGATCGATTCGGCCGGATTTGTCATCCTTCCGCCGCAGTCGGAATTTCATCCCGACGAACCCTACACGTCCGACACCCTGCCCATCTTGCCCTTCCAAAACGCCCGGGCCGATTATTTGACAATGCGGCATCAGTGGGGCGCTTTTGCCTCTTGGCGCAAACGGATTACCTCGGGCCCATGGCGGATTGATGCACGTTGGGGGCTGCGTGTGCAAGCCGGCATTGTCAGCGAACGCTTTACTCACGCTACGGGCCGCTACTTGGCTTGGAGTCCGCGTGTGGGGGCCTATGTGCGCAACAAGCACTGGCCCGGGCATGCATTCCGCATAGGAACGGGGATTTATATGCAACCGCCGTCCTACCGCGAATATCGCGACCGGCAGGCCCGCTTTCGTGCCGGTGTCCTCCCGCAAAAGGCCTTCAATATTTCGCTCGGCCACGAATGGAATTTTGATTGGGCCGACAAGCCCTTCAAGCTCACCTCCGAGGTTTATTACCGTTACCTTTGGGACATCAATCCCTACACCATCCAAAACCTGCGCATTCGCTACTACGGAAAAAACAACGCCACGGGCTATGCCTACGGCATAGAAACCCGGCTATTCGGACAGTTGCTGCCGGGCACCGATTCATGGCTCAGCTTGGCCCTGATGCGCACCGAGCAAAACATCGACGGCCGCGGCTATATTCCGCGTCCCACCGACCAACGTTTCAAAATGGCTTTGTTTTTCCGCGACTATGTGCCGGGGATGCCCTACTTTAAAATGTATTTGAACAACGTGTTTTTCACCGGCCTTCCTACGGGCGCACCGCTCTATGCCGATCCTTACCGCTTCCAATTCCGCACGCGCAACTATTGGCGCACCGACATCGGCTTGTTCTACGTGCTCAGCGACCGGCCGCATAAGCCGGACTGGTTGGCCCGCTTTGCGGATTTTTCGGTGGGTTTGGAAATCATCAACATGTTCGACCGGCGCAATTCGGTGTCCAACCTGTGGGTGCGTGAGATTTACACCAAGCGTATGTTCGGCGTTCCCAACTATCTGACGGGCAGGATTTTTAATCTGAAAGTGCGTATGAATTTTTAGGGCGCCCCGGCGCCTGCGTTCGCACATGCAGCCGTTCATCGCCTCCGGCTCGCCCGGCTGCGTGCTCACGCGACGCCGGCCG
>JALWYR010000132.1 GCA_027003085.1 Flavobacteriales bacterium | reverse complement strand
GCTTGGTGCCCACGCCCATAGGCAATTTGAGCGATATGACCTACCGCGCCGTGGAGGTATTGAAAGAAGCCGATATTATTCTGGCCGAAGACACGCGCACTTCGCGCAAACTCTTGCAACACTACGGCATTGACAAGCCCTTGCAATCCTTCCACAAGTTTAACGAGCATCGCGCCCGTGCGCGCATCGGGGAGTTATTGGCCGCGGGCAAGCATATGGCCTACATCACCGATGCCGGCACACCGGGTATTTCCGACCCGGGTTATTTGCTTGTTCGTGAGGCCATTGAGCGCAATATTCCGGTGGAAACCCTGCCGGGACCTACGGCCTTGATTCCGGCTTTGGTCAATTCGGGGTTGCCTGCTGAACGATTTGTTTTCGAGGGTTTTTTGCCGGTGAAAAAGGGGCGAAAAACGCGTCTGGAATTCCTGCGCAACGAACCGCGGACGATGATTTTCTACGAAAGTCCGCACCGTTTGGTAAAAACCTTACGCCAATTGGCCGAAGTTTTCGGGCCCGGCCGTCCGGCTTCGGTTTCGCGCGAGTTGAGCAAAAAATTCGAGGAAACCCGCCGGGGCACTTTGGCCGGGCTGGCAGACTATTACGAAGCGCATCCGCCCAAAGGCGAGATTGTGCTGGTGGTTGGCGGAAAGCGGGATTGATTTTTTCGGGCTCCGAAGCCACCTGCTGTGTCTCCTTCGTTACTTCGCAAGCCCATCCGGCTCCGATTCGGTTCGCCGTTCGTCTTACTTTGTTCTCCGGCAAAGCTGAGCGCTTTCCGAAAAAGGGCCAAACGGTAAAGATATGCTACGTTTTTTTTCCGCCGGAAAAACGCCTCGTCATTGTTCCTCCGCTCCGGCTTCGCCTTTTAGGGCCGCATAAATACGGGCTTCGAGTTCTTCGCGCAGTTCGGGATTGTCGTCGAGCACTTTTTTGGTGGCTTCGCGTCCTTGGCCGATTTTGGTTCCGTCGAACGAATACCAGGACCCGCTTTTTTGGATGATGTCCAGTTCCACGCCCCAATCCAGGATTTCGCCGGTGCGCGAAACGCCTTCGCCATACATAATGTCGAATTCGGCGGTTTTGAAGGGCGGCGCCACCTTGTTTTTGACCACCTTGACGCGGGTGCGGTTGCCCAAAATTTCGCCCTTGGTGTTTTTGATGGCACCGATACGGCGCACATCCAAGCGTTGGGTAGCATAGAATTTGAGCGCGTTACCACCGGTTGTGGTTTCGGGATTGCCGAACACCACGCCTATTTTTTCGCGCAACTGGTTGATAAAAATCACCGTGGATTGTGTGCGCGAAATATTGGCCGTCAGTTTCCGCAGCGCTTGCGACATCAGGCGGGCTTGCAAGCCCATTTTGGAGTCACCCATTTCGCCTTCGATTTCGCTTTTGGGTGTAAGGGCGGCCACGGAGTCCACCACCACAATGTCGATGGCACCCGAACGAATCAGGTTGTCCACAATTTCGAGGGCTTGTTCGCCGAAATCGGGTTGGGAAATAATCAGGTTTTCCAAGTCCACGCCCAGGTTTTGGGCATAAAACCGGTCGAAGGCGTGTTCGGCATCCACAAAGGCGGCGATACCTCCTTCTTTTTGTGCTTCGGCAATGGCATGCAGGGCCAGGGTGGTTTTACCCGAGGATTCGGGCCCGAAAATTTCAATGATCCGGCCACGCGGATAACCGCCCACTCCCAGGGCAATGTCCAAGCCAATGGAACCACTGGGAATAACAGGAACTTCTTCCACGGGCGCATCGCCCAGTTTCATCACGGTGCCTTTGCCGTAGGTTTTTTCCAGCTTGTCCAGGGTGAGCTGCAAAGCTTTCAGCTTGGCTTCGCGTTCTTTTTGCAGGTTGGTTTTATCGTCTTTTTTGGCCATAATGGTTCTTGAATAATCGGGTTATTGGATAAATTAAACGGTCAGGATGTCTTTTTCTTTTTTGTCCAGACGGTCGTCGATTTTTTTGATGTAGTCGTCGGTGAGTTTTTGCAGTTTGTCCAAGGCCTCTTTGGCCATATCTTCGGAAATTTCCTTGTTTTTTTCGAGCCGTTCGATGTGTTTTTTGGCGTCTTTGCGAATGTTGCGCACACTCACGCGGGCTTTTTCGGCTTCTTCGTGGGCTTTTTTGACCAGTTGCTTGCGGCGCTCTTCGGTTAGCGGCGGAATGTTGATAATGAGCATGTCGCCGTTATTGACCGGATTGAATCCCAAATTGGCCTCACGAATGGCTTTTTCCACCGTTTGGAGCATACCTTTTTCCCACACCTGCACGGTGAGCGTTTGACTGTCGCGCACATTCACGTTGCCCACTTGGTTGAGCGGCACTTTGTTGCCGTAGTATTCCACTTCCACACTATCGAGCATGGAGGGTGAGGCCTTTCCGGCCCGGATGCCGGTGAGTTCGTGCGCAAAGAAATGCAAGCTTTTTTCCATATGTTCGGATGCATCGTCGAATATGAGTTCCAGTTCTTCGTTCATAATATGCCGTTTTTGGGTTGTTGCTCAAAAATACGGATTTCCTGCCGATTATGCCAGTGCTTCCACACGGGTACCCACCGGAAGCCCTTGGAGCAGGAGTTTGGTCAGGTTGCCCGGCGTGTTGATGTCGAACACCACGATGGGCAAGCGGTTTTCGCGAGCCAAGGCAAAGGCCGTGGCGTCCATAATGCGCAGGTTTTTTTCCAGGGCTTCGTCGTAGCCGAGCCGTTCGTAGCGGCGGGCGGCGGGATTTTTTTCCGGGTCGTCGGAATAGACCCCGTCCACACGGGTGGCTTTCAGCATCAGGTCGGCACCGATTTCCACCGCACGCAACACACCGGCCGTGTCGGTGGTAAAAAACGGATTGCCCGTTCCGCCGGCAAACAATACGATTTTTCCGGCTTCCAAGGCGGCTACGGCCTGCGGCGGATACAGCTTACGGGTGATTTTTTCCACATACAAGGCGCTAAACACTTCGGCATCGAGTCCTTGGGCGGCAAAAAAGGATTGCAAGGCCAAGGCGTTGATCACCGTGGCGGTCATACCCATAAAATCGCCTTGCACACGTCCGATGGCCGTATTTTGGGCTTGAAGCCCGCGGTAAAAATTGCCGGCGCCCATCACCAGGGCCGTTTGTATGCCGACACGGGCCACTTGGGCAATTTCCCCCGTAAACCGTTCCAAAACCTTGGCATCCAAACCTTTGCCTTCGGCGCCGGCCAAGGCCTCACCGCTGATTTTGATAAGAATACGCTTGGTTTTTTCCATATACCGGTCAAATGTTTTTTAATTTATAAATTTACGTAAAATTCGCCGGATGAAAATTCGATGGGCTTTCCTCTTGTTTTTGATGCTTGCGGCCCGGGCGGGCGCCCAGTCCGACACCACGGGCCGGACCGATTTTTCGCACTATTTGGAAGACCAGGTGTTTTTCAACCTTTCCTACATTAACATTCGCCACCTGTATCCGGGCGTGTCGCAACAAGGCTTTTCGCACGCGGTTTCGTTCGGTTTTATCCGCGACATACCGGTCAATCTGCGCCGCAATTTGGGTTTCGGCTTGGGTTTTGGCTACGAGCGCGACGTTTACTATCAAAATCTGCGCATTGGCAAGGACGAGCAAACGGGCCGGATTACCTACGAAGTGCTCACCCCCGGCGATTATATCAACAACGCTTTCGTGGTGAAAAAACTGATTATGCCCGTTGAGTTCCGCTACCGCAACAGCACGGCCGAGCGCTTCCGGTTTTTCAGGATATACACGGGTTTTTTGCTGGGCTACACCGTGGGTGCCGAGTCGCATTACGAAACCGAAAAACTGGCCGTGCAATACATTAAGCTCACCGCCATTCCCAGCCGTTGGCAATACGGCGTGTATGTGTATGCCGGCTATGGCGAACTCAACGGTTATGTGTATTACGGCCTGAACGACCTTTGGAGCCAAAAGGTGGCGGTAAACGGCCGACACGCGCCCATGTATGATTTGAAATTCGGCGTGATGCTGAGTTTTCTTTGATTTTTCAGGGCGCCCCGGCGTCCGCGTTCGGGCCGCCGCCGGCGGGCGAAGCCCGCGCGGCTTGCCGGAGGCAATCCGTCAGCGCCTACGGCGCTGCGGGGGCGGCACGCGCCCGTCTTCGGGACGACGGAGCGCCCTCGTCGGGCGCGTTTCCTCACGTGGCGCCGTCGGGCTGTCCGCTTAAATTCGCCTCGCCGCGCTCTTGGCCTGCAAAACACGCCGGTCGCGGCTTCCCGCTGTCAGTCACGCCGGCGTGGCAGGCCGGCGGCGCGGCTTCGGCTCATACCGCTCCCATCCCTGGCGCTTTTTGGCGCGCCGGCCCATCGATACCATTTTTGCAAAGCAAAATGATGTTGCAGCGACCGGTTATTTCCCCAAAAAAAGGCGCCCTTCGTTCCGAAAGGCGCCCGGGCAAACGGATTTATTCTTTCGCGTTATTTTTTACGCAAGTAGTAGTCCAAACCGTATTTTCCGCCACCGAAGGCAAAGAGCGCAAACAGCATCAAGGCATAATACAAAGGTATCTCAAAGCCGTTGTTTCCGGCTTCGAAACCGTGGCGCAAATGTACGGTGGTAATAGCCACCAGCATTACAAATATTAGCGCCACACTGATATATCGAATGCCCAAGCCCAAGACAAGTAATATCACACCCAGCATTTCGGTGGTGCCGGCCAGGTAGGCGTTCACATACGGAAACGGATAGCCCAAACTTTTGAACCAGTCGCCAATGGCATGCATGTTGTGCCATTTCATCATGGCCGGGCCGTAAAATCCGTAAGCCAAAATCAAGCGCAGAAACAGCAACGCCAGGTTTTGGGAGCGTCCTGCCAAAAGGTTCAGGAAATGATTGATTTTTCCTAACATGGGATTTGATTTTTCAGGTTTGGGGTCGTTTAGTTTCCGCTGCCGCATTTGCCGGCGCCGCATTTGGATTTGACGGTTTTTCCACTGCCGCATTTACCGCTTCCGCACTTGGAGCCGTTATGGCCGCCCATGGTTTGGTTGAATTCGGCTTTGGACACGAAGCCGTCGCCGTTGGTATCCATTTTTTGGAATTTTTTCAGTTGACCCGCACGGAATTCGTCCATGGAAACATAGTCGTCGCCGTCGGTATTGAAGGTGTCGAACATGATGCATTCGTCGCGGTCGAGGCGGCCGTCTTGATTTTTGTCGCGCTTGTTCCATTGCGAGCAAGCAAACAGCAGGAATTCTTCCTTGCTTATTTTTCCGTCGTCATTGGCATCGATGGCGGCGAAGTCGGGTTTTCCGGGCATGGAAATACGCCGGTCGTTTTGCCCGGCCGACCCGGATTTTCCGGGTCCTAAACCGAAGCTCATCAGGGAGATGATCAGGGCTGCAAGCCCGGTCAGGAGGATTGTTTTTTTGTTTTTCATGATTGTGGGTTTTTGTCGGTTAATAAAAGAATTATTCGTTTTGATGTTCTTCGATGATTTTTTTTAACCGTCGGCGTGCCTGTTCCGACAATCCTGTTTGGTAAGATTGGGTCCAGGGTGCGCGCAGGTATTTTTGTATTTCGACCGATTGGCGGTAGAAACGAAAGCAAGAAGGGCATACCTTCAAATGAATTTGCATACGCAGGCGTTTGATAGCCGGAAGTTCGCCTTCCAAATCGCGGGTTACGTATCGTGTGGCCGTTTGACAATCGAGCAAAAGCCCGTTCATTAGTTTTTTAAGT
>JALWYR010000131.1 GCA_027003085.1 Flavobacteriales bacterium | reverse complement strand
TCCTCGTGGGTCAATTTTTTTATCCAAAACCGCCTGCGAGCACAGTTGAATATGGCCATCAATAAAAATCTGGTGGACGTGGATTGCATCGAAGGCTTCGAAAAACTTTTCGACCGCTTGCACAAACTGTTGCCTGTGGAATTTCCGCACTTGCTTCACGGCGACCTTTGGTCGGGTAATTTTCTTTCGGGACCCGGCGGACAAGCCGTTCTCATCGATCCGGCCGTGTATTACGGGCATCGCGAAATGGATTTGGCCATGACGCTTTTGTTCGGCGGTTTCGACGACCGGTTCTACGCCGCCTACAACGAGGCCTTCCCCTTGCTGCCGGGTTGGGAAGAACGAATGCCCATTTACCAACTCTATCCTTTGCTGGTTCACTTGAACCTTTTTGGGGGCAGCTATTACGATCGTATTTGCCAAATCCTAAACGGATTAACATAGATTTGTCAATAATTCGCCGGCTTTTTTTCGCTCAATTTGGCCCAAAACCACTAAATTAGCGGCTTATAGCAGTTATGTTACCCATGAATTTCGGATTTTCACAGGAAGAAATGCGCGATATTTTGGAACGTTTTTCGGCCTATTGGCAAACGGGCCGCCAGGCGGAATTCGGTCCGGACGAAATACGTTTCTTGGAATCCTACTTTTTGGAAAACGACCCGGGCGAAAAGCTGCAACGGGTCTATGATTTGGGCATAGCATTGTTTCCATCCGAACCCTATTTTTTGTTTGGCAAAGCCCGTTGGAGCATCGGTTACGAAGATCCTTCCACCACACGACCGCTTTTGGATTTTTTGGAGGTGGAATACCCCGGACATTTCGAAACCCGTTTTTTGCATTTCCTTTGGCTGGCTGCCCAAGGACGGAATTCCGAAGCCACAAAAGCCCTCCGGCAAACATTGCACCGCTTTGCTCCGCTCGAACCCGAACAATCCCTGATGGTTTCGGAAAGCCTGGAACAATTGGGAATGGCCGAACCACGCCTCGTTCGCGAACTCTATCAAAAAAGCCGGCAAACCCCCGGCATCCACCGGCACTTTTTTTTGCATTTTCTGGACCGCGGTATCACTCCGGCCAACGCCGAACATATTTTCGAACAATTAATCGAATATTTTCCGAACGACACGGATTTGATGATTCGCTATGCCGAATACCTCAAATTGCGCCACCGCCAAACGGGCAAAGCCCGGCGCCTGTTGGAATCCGTTTTGGAAAACGAACCCGATCATGCCACGGCCCATTTGCTTTTGGCCGAAATTCTGGAAGGCGAGGGAATGTATCCCGCAGCCATCTATCACTACCTGCGGGTGCTCAAAACCCAAGACCCTTCGGCGGGTATTTTTATGCGGCTGGGCGTTTGCCACGAAAAATCGGGCGATGTGCAGCGGGCCGAGGAGTTTTACAGGCTTGCCGTATATGAAGACCCCGCCTACCTTCCGGCTTGGCACGCCTTGGTGCAAATTCCCATGCAAAGCGGCAACTATGACAAAGCCTTGCAAGTGAACATCGAAGCGGTGGAAAAAATCCCCAACGCCAAACTTTTGGAAAGCTTGGGCTACCTTTATCTGAAAAAAGAACGATTCCCTTCGGCACTCAAAGCCTACCAAGAGGCCTTTCGTTTGGGTGGACGGGGAAAAAACCTGCTTTTGGTCTTGCATGACCTCTACCTCCAAGCAGGTCTGCATCGCGAAGCCGGCGAAATGCTGGAAATGGCCCGCAAACACTACGGCAATGACCCCGAGATTAACAAACGTTTTCAATCGGCCGGCCTATGAAGTCTTCCTCCGTTTTTTCGTTCCGCTTTCATGTCTATCTGCGGGGCATTATGATGGGTGCCGCCGACCTTATTCCCGGGGTTTCGGGGGGAACCATTGCGCTGATCACCGGAATCTATGAAGAGTTTATCTTTTCCCTTAGCGCCCTGTTCGAACCGGAGCATTTGCGCTTTTTTTTCCGGGGGCAGTGGAAAAAATTTTGGAAAGCGATAAACGGAAATTTTTTGTTTTCGCTTTTTGCCGGCATTCTTACCAGTGTGCTGTTGTTCAGCTCGTTAATACGTTGGCTTTTTAGCCATTATCCGGTGCATGTGTGGAGTTTCTTTTTCGGTCTCATTGCCGCCAGCTCCCTGATGGTGCTTCGCATGGCCGGCCCCCACAAAGGGCGTTGGTTTTTTGTGGCAGGCGGATTGCTGGCCGGATTGCTTATTGCCTGGTTGCATCCGGCACAAGCGGGTGGAAATGTTACGTTGTTGATGACCTTTTTATCGGGTATGTCGGCCAGCATGGCCATGATACTGCCGGGCATTTCGGGGAGTTATATTCTCATACTCCTTGGCATGTATGCCACCGTCTTGGAATGGGTGCACAGGTTCGACCTGCTGCACTTGGGTATTTTTGTGGCGGGCATAGCCGCCGGCATTACGGGTTTTTCGCGGCTGCTACGTTGGTTACTGGCACATCACGAAAAAGCCACGCTTTCGCTTTTGGGCGGTTTTTTGGTGGGTTCACTGGCCCTTATTTGGCCGTGGAAATCCGGTGGCGTGCCCGTGTGGCCGTCGCACTACCCCGGCAACCCCCATGTTTGGGCAGCCGCCGGCTTGGCCCTGGCAGGAATTGTGTTCATTTTTAGTTTGGAACGAGCCGCAAACAAATGAAACCCGTAAAACGTTTCGGACTCATAGGAAAGAATATCGGTTATTCGCTGTCGCCCGAAATTTTCGGACATATTTTCCGGCGCGAAGCCGTTCCTTATGTTTACGAAATTATCGACACGGAACTTAGCCTCCTGGATGAAATTCTTTCCGGCGATTGGGCGGGGCTCAACGTTACCATCCCCTACAAAAAAGCCATTATCCCCCTATTGGACGCTCTGGACGAATCGGCCCAAATTACCGGGGCGGTCAATACCGTTGTTTTCCGGGACGGCAAGCGCATCGGCTACAATACCGATATCGACGGTTTCGAATTCCTGCTTTCCCAAACACCGGAATCCGTCCGGCGGCGCGCCTTGATTTTGGGCTCGGGCGCCAGTTCGAACACCGTGGCTTATGTGTTGAAAAAACACAGAATCCCGTTCATCAAAGTCAGCCGGAAACCGGCCCCCGGCATGCTTAGCTATTCCGGCTTGGACCGCAATATCATCGAACGGCACGGGCTTATTATCAACACCACACCCCTGGGCGGGCCCAACCACCGGGGACAAGCCCCACCCATCCCCTATCATTGGATTGGCAAACGCCATACCCTTATCGACCTGAACTACTTGCCCCGCCCCACCGGTTTTGTAGAAATGGGCAGACGCTTTACGCCCCATGCCTACGACGGGCTTCCCATGCTGGTGGCCCAGGCACGTAAGGCTTGGGAATTATGGAAAAAAAGTTTTTAACCGGAAAACTTTTTCCGGAACAAATATCCCGCCACCTTTCCCACCAAAATACCTTCCAGGGCGCCGGTCAAAACATCCGACGGGTAATGAACACCCACATAAATACGGCTATACGCCAAAGCCGTAGCCCACGCAAAAAGCACAAAACTCGGCCACCGGCCCCATTTGTCCCCCACGGCGGCTTGCATCAGCGATGCCAGCAAAAACGAATTGGCCGCATGGCCCGAAAAAAAGGATTTTTGGGTGGTGCATTTGAGCACATGCAGCAGCGGACGTAATTCCGGCTCATTGCACGGACGCAAGCGTCCGGTCCAATGCTTGACCAGATTGATAAATTGGTCGTTGAACCCAATCAATACAATTGTCAAAACAACGAGCACCAAGGCCTTGCGCCAAGGCAAACGGTAAAAGAGCCATATCACCAGCAACAAGTAAAACCACCACCAGTGATGTTGGTTGGTAATCCATAGCCAAACAGCATCCCAAGGTTCCGACCATTGCCCGTTCAGAGCCAAAAGCAACTGCTTGTCCCAATCGTTCACCGCCGGATTATTTACGTTTGACACGGCCCTTTATCTCGCCCGCAATTTCGGAGATTTCTTCCGACACATTCATCACTTTGCGCACGCCTTTGAGTTCTTTTTCCAGTTTTTCTTTCTCCTCTTTCAACGACCGGTCCAGTTCACGAACGGCGGCTTCCTTGTAGATTTCGCGTTTAGCTTCGTTCATCCCGTCACGCAGCATACGGATACCCTTGCCCAGGTTGCGGGCTATGTGCGGGATTTGCTCGGGGCCGAAAATAAGCAGGGCCACCACAAAAACCAAAACCAACTCGGGTGTTCCGATAAAAAGAAACATAACATTATGGATTCTCACACAAAGTTACATTATTTTATTTTTAGGGCACTTTGCAAATGCGGTGGTTTTATTTTGCGGCTCCGTGAACCGCCCGGGGCGTTTCACTTCGCCCTTCGCGAGCCTGCTTGCCTTCGCTTCGCTCGGGCCATGGTCTCGCTCCGGCGCTCCGGCGCCCTCCGGTCGCCTTTGCGGCTCCACAAGCCTGCGGCTTCCACGGGCCGGCGCCTAAGGCCTCGCCTTGTCTTGTTCCGCACTCCGGGAGCCACCTTCGGCGTCTCCCTCCGTTCGCCGGGGAGCCCGGCCCTTGTCTTTATCAAATAACGACCGACTGGCCCGAAATCAACTCAAAACTAAAAACTCATAACTTAAAACTAATCGGGCCGGTCTCCCCGGACGTTGCTCGGCAGCCCTGCGGTCTGCCTGCGCGGCTCCGGGAGCCACCTTTGGCGTCTCCCTTCGCAGTCCGCTCCAGCCCTGCGGTCTGACACGGAATTTAATTTTTTTCAGAATATTTCCTAATTTTGAAAGGAACATGAAAACCCGCTTATGAAAAAATTTGTCATTCTTGTGTCGGTTTTGTTTTGGGCCTGGCATAGTTCCGGCCAAACTACCAAAGAACAAAAATCGGACTCCAAAATCAACGGCGTTACCGTATTCCTGAACAATGCGCAAATCACCCGCGTCAAAAAACTGAATTTGCCGCAAGGCGAATCCCGTATCCGTTTTACCGGCCTTTCGCCTTTTCTTAACCCCAAAAGCATCCGTGTATCGGCTACGGGGGCCGTGATGATTTTGTCGGTGAAACAGGAACGCAACTATACGGCCGATGATTTAAAACCTCGGGGATTGGACGATTTGGAAAAGAAATACAAAGATATCAAAGACCGTATCACCGATGCCAAAACCTCACTCCAACTCATTGACGATGAAATCGATTTACTTCAACGCAACAAAGTGCTGAGCGGGAAAAACCAAGCACTGAGCGTTCAGGCCTTGCAGGCTATGGAAAATTATTATTCGTCCAAAATGAAAGCCCTGCGTTTTAAACGGCTTCAACAGCAAAAGGTTTTGAACCGGCTTGTCGAACAAAAAATCAAACTGCGCAAGGAAATTCAAAAAATTGCCGACACCAAAATATATCCGCCCTACGAAATCATTGTGGATGTTTCCACCGAAAGGCCCGTGCAATCTGTTTTTACGCTTAACTACAACGTTTCGCAAGCCCATTGGTTTCCGAGCTACGACATACGTGTGGACGATATTTCCAAGCCCTTGAACCTGACCTATAAGGCCAACGTCAAACAAGCCACCCAAGTGGATTGGAACAAAGTGCTTTTAAGTTTTTCGTCGGCCAATCCCACCGTGTCCAATGAAATTCCACACCTGCGGCCCTACCGGTTAGGTTACCAAAACCACAACCGCGCCGTGAGCGGACCCATTAAAACCGTAAGCGGAACCATAACCGACGCCAACACCGGAGAACCCTTACCGGCCGCAAATGTGGTGGTTAAAGGTACAAGCATTGGAACGGTGAGCGATTTTGACGGGCATTATTCTATCAGCTTACCCGACAAAAAAGACAATGTTTTGATTTATAGTTATCCCGGATATAAAGAAGTGGAAATGCCGGTGATTAATCCGGTGATGAATATTAAAATGGACCCCGGCGAAGAACTTCAAGCGGTTGTTATAGATATTTCTGGAATAAGTGTCTATGATGACGACGACGATGACGATTATGTAGCCCGGCCCAAACACAAGAAAACCAAGCCCAAAGCGGCGCCAAAACCTATGGAAATTCCCTTGGAACGGGTCGAAAAGGAAACCAGTGTGCATTTCGATATCAAACGGCCCTATTCGGTGCCGTCGAACAATCAGGTAAAAACCATTCCGGTGGCCCACTACGATATTCCCGTGCAATATACCTACATTTCGGTTCCCAAATTGGACGAAAACGCCTACCTGACAGCACGGATTACGGGCTGGGAAAAATATGATTTGCTTTCGGGCGAAGCCCAAGTGTTTATCGATGGTACCTCGGTGGGCAAAACACTGCTGGATGCGGGCCTGGCCAAGGACACTTTGGAAATTTCGTTAGGTGTGGACAAAGGCATACGCATCACCCGGGAATTGGACAAAAAATTCTCGAAGCGTATCTTTTTGGGCGCCAAACGCACCGAAACCCGCAAGTGGCGTATCACGGTCAAAAACAACAAAAACCGGCCGGTGGACATACGCATTTTGGATCAAATTCCCATTTCGGATAGCTCGGAAATGACTGTGGAGGTCATAAACCTCTCGGGGGGTAAACTGAACAAAGAAACCGGAGAGGTGGAATGGGAAATTCGTCTGAAACCCGGCAAAAAACGCGAACTTATTTTACAATACGAGGTAAAACTTCCCAAATACAGCGGTATCGAAGTGGAATAATCCGGATTTCCGCGCCAGGGATGGAAGCGTTTTTTTTGTCAATGATTAAATTTTAGGTCAATATGGATTTTTCCAAAAAATCCGCTTCCACCAAGCAACATTTGGTTTGGTTTGGTGTTTGCTTAATATTCTGCCCGACAACGAAAATTGACCAAATATTACCTCACCTATCTTTGGGAGCTTTTCCATTTGTTCCCATGCAGCCACCACATCAATTTCACCGCCGTAGGTATCCACTAAAATCCAGAGGAATGAATCGCCGGTATAACTGTTGTGTAGAACAGAATAATCTTTTACAAATCCTGCAAACAAGGCCAATGCCTCCGGAATTTTTTCTTCCCTTCCATCCGAAGGGTCAAACAACCCCACCGGTATGAACGAACGCGACGCCCATTTGGGTTCATTTTTCTGATACCGGTAAAAATTTTTTTCATTGCCGATATACAATATCTTCTGCGCAAAGGCCGTTAGTTGTACTTCAACTTCTTGTGGAAAAACCAGTTTACCATAGGTATAAAAATCCGGCGCTTCGAAAGCCAAAGTAAACTCCCCGTTTTCGAAAGATCTTTGTCCCGTGGTAATGGCCAATGCCGTAAATCCACCTCCCGGGAAACGATTCTGTAATTTTATTTCACCTGTCAAACGTATTTTCCGTTTCCGTTTTGTGTTAAAGTGAGGATATACAAAAACTATTTGACCTAACCTGTTCAAAAGCGTCCATATTTCTGCCCCCGATGTATCGGTATAACGCATATAACTATATTTTCCAGCCTTAATACGAGTACCTTTTTTGGTTAAACTGACCAAAAGTTTGGCAATATTCCCAGCGTCATGTATCCGAAATCCTATATTATATAAATTATTCATTATCCATATATTTATTCCCAAAAAATTTTACAACCTTCTATTTCCCTCCATACAAAATATTATAGGCTTAATATTACGAAAAATCTACTAAATTCATGCTGTCAATTACGCTCAAACAACAAATCCGTATGAACAGGCACAAGCCATTGGTAAATTTCAAAACCGCCTTATCGTTTTTCAATCTTTCTTACATGGGTAGAAATTTCTTATTCAACAACGCAAACCGATGGAGGCAAATAACGCTTAGAAGAGGTAAATAAAGGTTGTAACAAAAAAACCGGCCCCCAAGGCCGGCTTTTATTAATAATGGAAAATTGCTATTTATTGCTCATTCCGGCTTACGTCGCCCTTGTGCGTGGCATAGTTGATTTTGAGGGCGTTTACTTCACGGAGTTTTTCCTTGATGTCGGAAATCAGGCCCATGTTGGCGTCCTGGTCGGCCTTGATGGACACAATCATATAAGGCCGTAGTTCTTCACGCCGGGCGGCACGTTCTTTAAGAATCCATGGCTGAATATCATTAATATCGGCAAATTTGTCGTTGAGCTGAATCTTATCCTTGTCGCCATAGATCTTTTGATAGCGTTTGGTGGGTTTTCCCACAAAAATGGTGCTGACCAATTGCTTTTTCTCCAATTTTTGGACTTGGTCGGCGTAGGGCAGCACGTATTTGAGTTTAAGCTCGGTGTCGCGCATCACGGTGGCCACCATAAAGAAGAATAGCAACATAAACACGATATCGGGCAGCGAAGCCGTGGAAATGGCCGGGGTTCCTTCGCTTTTTTTCTTACTGAATTTGGATGCCATAGGTTTCCGGTTTTTTATTGGGGTGTGGCTTCCGCAATGATTTGCGGATACATATCTTTGATTTCTTTCTGCTGCTCCTTGGTCAGCTCGTCGAAGGGTTTGCCGAATTTGGCGATGGCCGCTTTGTTTCGCACCTCGTTGTAGGCCTTGATAATTTCGTTGTAAACGGTGATATAGGCCTTGTAGGAGGTTCCGCGGTCGTGCGTGATATTGACCACCGCATCTTTGGGCTTGTCGGCATAGTTGGGATCCTTACCGAAGTTGGTGATATGCTTGATCACCTCGCCTTTGATGTCGGAAAATTTGGCCGGATGATCTTCGATCATCAATTGGTCGTTACGGTTGATAAGGATTTCCAACAGGTTTCGCTCCTTAACGGGCGGTATTTCTTGCTGCGGGTCGGGGGGCGGAGGGAGCTTACGGGCAATACCGTACATGCTTTCCATGGTGGTGGTTACCAAGAAAAAGATAAGCAACAGGAAAGCGATGTCCGCCATGGACCCGGCATTGATTTCTTGAAGTTTTCTGCGTGCCATAGTGCAATGTGCTTTGAGTGAATTAGTCCTGACCGCGGACAAAATCCGCAATCCAGGTAAAGAGCATCAACGCCAATGCAATAAAGGCCAGGATGTAGAACATCCACAAGCCGGTATCGGACCAGCCCGAAACCGAGGCCGGATACACATGGTCGTTCAGCGTGTAGGGTTTAAATACCGCCTTGGAGTAGGCAATAAGAAATATAACACCCAACACGGCAAAGGAAACCAACATATAGATAGCGCTCTTTTTGGATTCGAAAATATCCAAAATGAACCCAATGGCAGCGGCAATAACGGCTATGTAGAGCAGCACTTTGGTCAATCCGATAAGTTTATCGATGTAAGCATTTGCTGCATCCATATCACCGTCGGCCTTGATCATGTACCAGTAAAGCACAAAACTGATCACGCCGATGAGCAATACGATGGTGGAAATGATTTTGGAGGATTTCATAATTCCGTGGTGTTTAATTATTTGGCTGCATTACGGGCCAGAATATCAATCAAGGAAATGGAAGCATCTTCCATTTTGTTGACAATCTTATCGATTTTGGAAAGGATAAAATTGTAGAAAATTTGCAGGATAATGGCCACAATCAGACCGAAGAGTGTGGTCAACAAAGCCACTTTGATACCTCCGGCCACCAACGAAGGGTTCATATCACCGGCTTTTTCGATTTTGTCGAAGGCGTCGATCATACCGATGATGGTTCCCATAAATCCGAACATGGGCGCCAATGCGATGAACAAAGCCAACCAGGTGATGTTTTTTTCCAATTGACCCACTTGAACGTTTCCGTAGGAAATAACGGCTTTTTCGGCGGCTTCGAGGCCTTCGCCTTCATGCATACGCAACAGGCCTTGATAGAAAATGGATGCCACGGGACCACGTTTGTTTTTAAGCAATTCGAGTGCTTCCTCCACACCGCCTTCTTCCATAGCCGATTCCACTTCTTGGAGCAGTTTGTGCGTATTGGTATCGGCCAAATACAAGTAAATAATACGCTCAATGGCAATGGCCAAGCCCAAAATCAAAGTAATCAATACAATACCCATAAAGGCGGGACCACCTTCCACAAAGCGTTGTTTGATTACTTGATGAAAGCTTTTGGATTGACCTGCATCACTTGCATTATCAACCTTTTCGGTCTTGGCGGGAGCCGCCTGATCTTGTGCCGAAACATTGGGCATGGCGAAAACAAGCATGCCTACGATTGCCAGAATGGTAAACAATTTTCTCATGGTATTTTTAGTTTAAAATTCAAGGTTCAATTTATGTTTTTTTCTTTGTTGTCATCAGCTTGCGGAGAGGGAGGGATTCGAACCCTCGGTACGCTTGTGACGCACACACGCTTTCCAGGCGTGCACCTTCGGCCTCTCGGTCACCTCTCCTGTTCATCAAGGCACAAATATAATTTGTTTTCCTAAAAGAGCAAAATACAATGGCATTTTTTCCGGCTTATCCTTCCTGCATGGATTGCAAAAATTCTTCGTTTGTACGCGTTTCTTCAATGCGCGAACGAATAAATTCCATGGCTTCGACCGGATTCATATCGGCCAAAAAGCGACGCAAAAGCCACATGCGTTGAATGGTCCATTTGTCATGCAGCAGGTCGTCGCGGCGGGTTCCGCTGGCCAAAAGGTCGATGGCCGGGAATATACGGCGGTTGGCCAGCCGGCGATCCAATTGCAATTCCATGTTACCGGTGCCCTTGAATTCCTCGAAAATCACCTCGTCCATTTTGGAACCCGTGTCCACCAGAGCCGTGGCAATGATAGTGAGCGAACCGCCGTTTTTGATATTTCGTGCGGCACCGAAAAAGCGCTTGGGTTTGTGAAGCGCGTTGGCATCCACACCTCCGGTGAGCACCCGTCCCGAGGCCGGTTGCACCGTATTGTAGGCCCGGGCAAGCCGGGTTATACTATCCAACAGAATCACTACATCGTGGCCGCTTTCCACAAGCCGCTTGGCCTTTTCGATAACAATATTGGCCACTTTTACGTGCTGGGCGGCCGGTTGGTCGAAGGTGGAAGCAATAACTTCGCCGTGCACGTTCTCAATCATATCGGTAACCTCTTCGGGCCGTTCGTCGATGAGCAATACCATTAAATATACCTCGGGATGGTTGGCGGCAATGGTGTTGGCAATGTCTTTGAGCAACCAGGTTTTACCGGTTTTGGGTTGCGAAACAATCATGGCCCGCTGGCCTTTGCCGATGGGCGAAAACAAATCCACAATACGCGTGGACACATTGCTGCGAAGGCCCGAAAGGTTGAATTTTTCGTCGGGGAATATGGGCGTCAAATGCTCAAAAGCTATGCGGTCGCGCACAATGGACGGATCCAGCCCGTTGATTTTCAAAACCTTGACAAGCGGATAAAAAGTTTCCTGGTTTTTGGGCGGCCGCACCAAACCACGCACCGTATCGCCGGTTTTGAGGCCGTGATGACGAATTTGTTGGGCCGAGAGGTAAACATCGTCGGGTGACGAAAGGTAATTGTAATCGGCCGAGCGGAGGAATCCGTAACCGTCCAGAATTTCCAAAACGCCTTCCACTTCGATCAGGCCGCCGAACTCGTATTCCTTTTCTTTTTCTTTGGTTTTACCGTTTTCTTTGGATTTACCTTGCCGTTCGTTGCGTTCGTTGGTTTTGGGTTGATTTTGTTCGGCCGGGGCCGGAGGGGTTGTTTGCCGGGAAGCGGATGTTTGGCCGGCGGTTTTGTTTTGTGCGTCCTCTTGGGTCCGGTCGCTTTTTTTTACCACCAAGGTGCGCCGGCGTTTGCGCTTTTGGTTGTTCGATGTGTTTGTTTCGGCCGGCTGTTTGGGTTTGTCGGCCGTTTCGGTTTGTTCCCGGGGTGTTGTTTGTTGTGTGTTATTTTCTTCGGGCTCTTTTTCTTGTTGTTTTTTTGCCGGACGCCCGCGACGCCGTTTAGTCTGTGAAGCACTTTGACTATTGTCAGGCGCCTGTTCCCGGTTTACGGAAGCCTTTTCAGCGGGTTCGTTTCGAAAAATCTCTTGGATTTTGTCGCCGTTTTCGGAATAAAAATCCAGCAATTTGTAGATGAGCTCCATTTTTTTGAGCCCGTAATATTTTTTAATGTGTAATTTTTTGGCCAGTTCCTGTAACTCGGCCAATTTTTTTTGTTTCAGGTTGTCAATGGAAAAAAGACGGGTAATTTCCTTGTTTGTCATCTCGATGGGTTTAAAACATTAACGGGAAAATTCATAAATCAACAGGAAGTTGAAAGGAAAAGAAAATTCCGGAACCGGAATTACACTGCAATTATAGGAAATATTTTTTAAATAAACCCCTACCGCCGGCCTGAAATGACGCTTTTTTCCGGCAAATGTGTCTTTTACGGAGGATCGATTTGTATTCACCTTATTCCCGCAAATAATTACCCATTTGGATAAATGAAAATAAATTCATTACTTTGCATCACAAAGTTCTTTTCGACATGAATGAACAACATTATTTAGAAAACCTTCAAGACATCAAACGGATGATGTTGCGTTCGTCCAAATTCTTTTCTATCAGCGGGTTGAGTGGTATTTTGGTGGGTTCCTACGCTTTGATGGCCGCTTGGTGGGCCCGGGAAATTATATCCGCTGCCCACGCATATACGCGAATGGAAATCATCGTGGCATTGACCGCTTTGGCTATGGCCACTTTGGTTTTGGCCCTGGGAACCGCGGCATTTTTTGCCCACCGCAAGGCACGGAAACACAACGAAAGTTTTTGGGACCCCGCACTCTGGAACATGATACGGGCCGCCGTTTTGCCATTGATCACCGGTGGTTTGTTCGGTTTGGGATTAATCCTGAACGGATACTACACCGTTGTGGCTTCCGCCACATTGGTTTTCTACGGTTTGTCGATGGTGGCCGCCGCCCGCTACACCTATTCCGATATTTTCTATTTCGGATTGCTGGAAATCCTCACGGGCCTGGTGGCATTGTTTTTTCCCTACTACGGATTGTGGAGCTGGGCCTTTGGATTCGGCGTGCTGCATATTCTTATGGGAATTTGGCTGTATTTCAAATACGACCGTAGGTCTGTAAGCAAATCATGAAAGACATTTTCCGCCATATCAACAAAATTTTCTCCAACAAAATCCGCCTGGGCATCATGAGTATGCTTATGGTCAATGAGCAAATGGACTTTAATAGCCTAAAACGCATCCTCGAAGTAACCGACGGTAATTTGGCCAGCCACCTCAAAGCCCTCGAAAAAGCCGGATATATCAGCGTGCACAAAAGCTTCCTGGGCCGGAAACCGCATACGGCTTACCAAGCTACCGACAGCGGACGAAAAGCATTCGAACAACATATCGAAGCACTGGAAAACCTGATCAAACGACAAAAAGAATAATTTTTTTTGAATATTTACTTTGAAAAACAAAGAACTTTTCTTTTCCGAAAACCATAAAAATCATGCACTATGAACACTAAACAAAACATCCAACCGCAACAACCCAAAAAATCAATTAAAGAATCCACCGGGCTGCGCCTTGTGGTATTGGGAATGCTTACCCTGGTGCTAATGATTCCCATATCCTATGTAAACTGGCTCATCGACGAACGCCAAAACAACAAGGAACAAGCCGTCCGGGAAATAGGCCGTGCGTGGGGAGGCCCCGTTACACTTGCCGGACCGATACTGAAAATTCCTTACCGGCACTACATTACATATAAAGGATCCGATGGCGAACCAAAACGGATGTTTAAAGAAATACGCTACTTCTATATCCTTCCCGAAGAACTTCAAATTCACACGAACCTGCAAACATCCACCCGGCACAAAGGCATTTACCGGGCTGTGGTTTTCCGTTCCGAAACCGGCCTAACCGGATATTTCAAATATCCCAACTTAACAGGAAAAAACATTCTTCCGCAAGACATCCTTTGGCAAAGCGCCCGTTGGGAATTTATCATCTCCGACGGACGCAATTTAACCGAAAAAGTGTCCATCGAAACCTCCGGCGATAAGCCCTTGGTGTTCCGGCCCGATGAAGATCAATACTTGCAAACCGACTTTCCGGTCTTTGCCACAAAACCCTTGGGGCGGAATCTCTTCGAAACATCAGGTGAAATACATTTCAGGATGAACCTGTCGCTAAAAGGCAACAAGGAACTGAATCTTGTTCCCTTGGGCAAAACCACCCGGGTGAGCATGCAATCCGATTGGCCGCACCCTTCGTTCACGGGTGAATATCTTCCCGACAATTCCCAAAAAATCCTTCCCAACAATCAAGGTTTCGAAGCCCAATGGAAAGTTATCGAATACCAACGCCCCTTCAAAACCGTTTATGCCGACCGCATCGACCTTGGAAACATGCAACAACACCGGTTGGGCGTGCGCCTGCTCATTCCCGTGGATCATTACCGGAAAACCAAAAGAACCGCCAAATATGCCTATTTGGTTATTTTCCTGACCTTTATGCTCTTTTTTATCATCCAACAAATCGCGCACATCCGGATGCATTTTTTCCATTATTTCCTGGTGGGACTTGCGCTGGTGGTATTCTACACCTTACTGCTGTCGATTTCCGAACAATGGAATTTCAATGCCGCCTATGCCGTTTCGGCCCTCGCAACGGTGGGTCTTATCGGTTGGTATGCCCGGTCGGTTTTGCATTCCAAACGATTCGGCGCACAAATATTGCTGGGATTGGGCCTGCTTTACACCTACATTTTTAGCATCGTTAGCTTACAAGACTATGCCCTGCTTGTAGGTAGTGTCGGGCTGTTTATTATTGTGGCGGTGATGATGTATTTTTCACGGCGCATCCGTTGGGAATAAAAAACATCTGCGGCCGGTGGAATGCGGGTAACTTTACGGCATTATTTGCGTCCCGTTTCCACCGGCCAAACCCTCGAAATCGGTAATTATCGCCGGATGACCGCTCCGGCGGGCAAAATCCATCGCCGCCCGGACTTTGGGCAACATATTGCCGGCGCCGAATTGGCCTTGCTCGATGAGTTCCTCCAAGTCCGCTACACTCACCCGGTCGATTGCTTTCTGGGCGGGTTTGCCGTAGTTCAAATATACCTGCGGCACATCGGTCAGAATGATCAACTTTCCTGCATCCAGCGTGCGCGCAATAAGGGCCGAAGTCAAATCCTTGTCGATCACCGCCTCCACCGGCTGCAAGTTTCCGTCAGGGTTGCGACTTACGGGAATGCCGCCTCCGCCGCCGGCAATAAGGTCGAAACCGGCATCCAACAATACACGAAGCGCACCGGCATTGACCACCGCCTGCGGAACAGGGGAAGGCACCACCCGGCGCCAGCCCGTGCGGCCGTTTTTGGTTTCTTCGAGGAATTGCCAGGATTTTTCGGCAGCCAAACGGCGAACTTCGTCCGCATCATAATAGGTTTTCCCCACCCGTTTTACGGGATTTTTAAAAGCCGGATCCGAAGGGTCCACCTCTATCATACTTACCAAAGACGCCACCTTGGCTTCGTGATTGTTTTCTTGCAACAGATTACGCCACGCATTTTCAATCAAATAACCGATTTCGCCTTGCGTATCGGCCACCAACACGTCCAACGGATAAGCCGGCAGCCCGTAAACCTGCTTGCCGGCATCGTTTTTTAAAAGCTGCGCACCCACTTGCGGACCGTTCCCGTGCGTAATAACCAAGCGGAAACCCTGCGCCCGCAGGGCAAACAAGGCCTCCACCGCACGGCGAATATGCCGCCGCATACTACGAATGCTTCCGTCGTCGCCGGGCCCACTCAACGCATTGCCGCCCAAAGCCACCACAGCCACTTGTCCGGTGCTCATAAAACGGATTTGAATTGTTCCAAAAAGTGCATATCGTTTTCAAATAGCAGTCGAATGTCGGGAATTTGATATAGCAACATCACAATCCGCTCAATGCCCATTCCGAACGCAAAACCCGAATATTTTTCAGGGTCGATGTTCATATTGCGCAACACATTGGGATCCACCATTCCGGCGCCCATAATTTCCAGCCAGCCCGTGCCTTTGGTAATCCGGTAATCCTCTTCGGTTTCCAATCCCCAATACACATCCACTTCGGCACTGGGTTCGGTAAACGGAAAATAGGACGGCCGCATACGGATACGCGATTTTTCGCCGAACATCTCACGCGTAAAATACAGCAAAGTCTGCTTCAAATCGGCAAACGAAACGCCGGTGTCGATATATAAACCCTCAACCTGATGGAACATCAGGTGCGACCGGGCACTCACGTCTTCGTTGCGGTAAACCCGCCCGGGCGAAACGGTGCGAATGGGCGGCCGGTGTTTTTCCATATAACGGATTTGCACCGACGATGTGTGCGTGCGCAGCAGCCAGTCGGGATGCAATTCCACGAAAAAGGTGTCCTGCATATCGCGTGCCGGATGATATTCGGGCAGGTTCAAGGCCGTAAAATTGTGCCAATCGTCCTCAATTTCGGGCCCTTCGGACACGTTGAAACCGATGCGCCGGAAAATGTCCAAAATCCGGTTGCGCACAATCATCACCGGATGCCGCGCCCCCAGCCGGTAGGGATAGCCCGGACGTGTAACATCCAAACCCCCACCCTGCGACGATTCGCTTTCTTGCGCTGCGGCTTTGAGTTCCGCAACCTTTTGATTTACGGCTTGTTTGAGCCGGTTGAGCAACTGCCCGTAGCGCGGTTTGTCTTCCTTGGGCACGTTCTTGAAGGCGGCAAACAAATCATTGATAATACCTTTGCGCCCCGCAAAACGGATACGGAATTGTTCGATTTCGGCCGGGTCGTTGCTTTCGAAGGCCGCCACTTCCTGCAAATATTTTTCGATATTTTCCAACATAAATTCGCCGTGTTTGCAAAGCACAAAAATAGGTTTTTTCCCCGACACGGCGCGTTTCATTTTTTTACTGTTGTCCCTCCGCGCCCTCCGGGCGCTCCGGGGCTTCATGAGCCCCTGCGGGTCTCACTTCGCAGTTCCGGCAGCCCTGCGGTCTGCCTCCACGGCTCCACAAGCCTGCGGCTTCCAAAGGCCGGCGCCAAAGGCAGCGCCTTGTCTTGTTCCGCCCTCCGCGAGCCCTGACGGTCTCGCTCCGGCGCTCCGTGAACCGCCTAACGGCGTTTCACTTCGCGGCTCCGGGAACCTACGGCTTCCAAAGGCCTGCGCTTTTGGCCGCGCCTTGTTTCCCTTCGCTGCTCCGCAAGCCCTTCCGGCTCCGCTTCGCTTTGCCGTTGGTCTTGCTTCGCGGGCCTCGGAACCCTTCGGTTTCCTCGGCAACTCCGGGAGCCACCTAGCGGCGTCTCCCTTCGCGTGCTGCGGAGCCCTCCGCACTTTGCAAGCGCAGTGCTTCGGTCTCCTTGCATACCGGCGAGCCCGGCCTTTATCACTCAAAAAACCCTCACAACTAACCTAAAATCAATTCATAATTCAAAATTCATAATTCAAAATTAGTTAGCCCGTTTCCACCCGGCTAAAAAAATTCATTTGCCGGAATCTGTCATATTGGCAGAATTATCCTTACCTTTGTATTTCAAGAGTGATATATGACCCCGAAGCCCGTATTTGAAAAAATTCCCGTTGCCCGCCGGCCCGGTGGCAACCAAGCCGTGTATATCGAAACCTACGGCTGCCAAATGAATGCCAACGACAGCGAAATCGTGGCTTCCATCCTCCAAGGCCAGGGTTATGCCATTACCGACCGCCCCGAAGCGGCCGACCTTATTTTGGTCAATACCTGTGCCGTGCGCGACAAGGCCGAACAAACCGTGCGCAACCGGCTTCAACATTTCCGCGGGCTCAAACGCCGCCGTCCGGGCCTGAAAGTAGGGCTTATCGGTTGTATGGCCGAACGGCTCAAAGAACAAATCCTCGAAGAGGAAAAACTGGTGGACCTGGTGGCCGGCCCCGATAGTTACCGCCAATTGCCCGCAATGCTCAACCAATTGCGCGACGGGCGCAAGGCGGTCAATGTGTTGCTCAGTTTGGAAGAAACCTACGACGATATTCCGCCTGTTCGTATCAATTCCAACGGCGTGTCGGCTTTTGTGTCCATCACCCGCGGATGCGATAATATGTGCACCTTCTGCGTGGTTCCCTTTACGCGCGGACGCGAACGCAGCCGCCGGCCCGAAACCATTTGGCACGAAATCGAAGAACTCCAAAGTCAAGGTTTCAAAGAAGTTACCCTCCTGGGCCAAAATGTAGACAGTTACCTCTGGTATGGGGGTGGACCAAAAAAAGATTTTGCCAAGCAACCGGACCGTGTTCGCCAATCGGCGGTGCGCTTTGCCGAGCTGCTGGAACAAACGGTCGCCCGTTTCCCGGGGCTTCGCATACGTTTTACCACGTCCAATCCGCAGGATATGACCCGCGATGTTATCCGGGTAATGAAGCGGTATCCCAACATCGGACGGCAAATCCATTTGCCTTTCCAGTCGGGCAGCAACCGGATTTTGCAATTGATGAACCGCCAATACACCCGCGAGCAGTATTTGGAACTTATCCACGACATTCGCAGCATCTTACCCGATGTGGCCCTTTCGCACGATGTGATTGCCGGCTTCCCCACCGAAACCGAAGCCGACCACCGCGATACACTTTCCCTTATGGAAGCCGTCCGGTTCGACTTCGGCTTTATGTTTGCCTATTCCGAGCGTCCCGGCACCGCTGCCGCCAAACGGCTTGCCGATGATGTGCCACGTGATGTTAAAATCCGCCGGCTGAACGAAATTATCGCCTTGCAGCAACAACACAGCCGCGAACGTATGCAACAATTTGTAGGCCGCACGGTGGAAGTGCTGGTCGAAGGACCTTCGCGCAAATCCGATAGC